>JAFUJY010000266.1 GCA_017467985.1 Bacillota bacterium | reverse complement strand
CTGCCAGTTCACCATAAGCTGTGCCATAAACAACGCTTCTTGTCTGTACGTCGCCGCTAACTACTGCAGCATTGCCATAGTCAAAGCTTACGCTGTAGCTGTTTACACTCCAAACAGCGGTATAACTCAGGTCGTTAGGGGGCATGGTGGCAGCGGGAGCCACATCCCAGTTGTAACTGTAGCCCTTCATCACCGGAACGGGCACTGCAATCTGTGCGCCGTAGTAAACCTTACCCTGGGTATAGGTCTGGTTCTCCACATTGCCGCCTGCAAAGGCCCAGGTCAAATCATACTGATTTCTGGTGTAGTAATAATTTACCACATTTTCATCCACATTGACTGTAATGGTGATGCTCTGCAGCTGCTCCGGTGCAGTAAAGCCTTCGTAAACCTTGGTCTCAAGCGTTACTACATGATCCATCAGGCCAGTGCTTCTCACAGACTCTGCCAGGCTGTAGGTCTCACCATCCAGATTCTGCTTGTAGTGGTTTACGGTATAACCATATTCACCCTCTGCCCACTGTGCAGTCAGTGTCAAGTCTTCCGCACCCATAATCACACTGTCAAATGCAGCCTCTCCTGCGTACCAACCGCTAAAGCCGTAGCCTTCTCTTGTGGGGACAGGCAGAGTAATCTCTGCTCCATACAGAGCCGTCAATGTATTGGATACACCTTCGCCCAGGCTGCCGCCATTGGGGTCAAATGTAATGGTATAACTTCTTCTGGTATAATCATAACGAACCACGGTGGAACCGTCCGCTGCCACATTCACTGTAGCGGCCTCCGGAGCTGCGAATCCGGTATACTCCTTAACTGCAGGAGTCACAGCAGAAGCGGTGGTACCGGTATAATGATCGGTTTCGACCAGAACAAAGCTGCCATCCAACTGCTCCTGCCAATGTTCTGCCTTATAGGCGGTATCGGTGTTGGCAATCCACTTCGCATACAGCGTTATGCTGCCGGCGGAGCCCTTTTCAATGGTTTCCACAGCATTTCCGGCAAAGCCGGCATCTTCGTACCAACCGTCAAAGGTGTAACCGATCTTCACTGCATCCGCCAGAAGAATGGTTTCACTTTCTACCGTATAAGATGCAGGATTCGTATGAACTGCACCATCCACACCCTCATAACCGATGGTGTAGTTTTCCGGTGCCCATACTGCGTAAAGGTCAACCACGCCATCCGGCTCATCCGTCAGGTTGAAAACAATGTACTTATCCACATATTTCACACCGCCGTCGGTCTTGGTTGCCCAACCTTCAAACGTATAACCTGTACGAGTAAATACATTTGCAGTCAAGGGCTGTGCTTCGTCATATACAAAGCTCATATCCGCCATGGTTCCCTGGCCGCCTGCAGCATGGAACTGAACGGTATATTCATTGGCCGTCCACAGTGCCTTATAGGTGATATCTTCTGTACCCACATTGGCTGCAGGAGTCACCTCATTCACACCGTCAAGACTCCAGCCGGCAAAGGTATAGCCGGTTCGAACCAGTGCCTGGGGTGCAACAATCTCAGCACCATACATCATTTCCTTCACGATGTCCTGGGCACCCTCATAGTTCAGGTCAAAGGTCACGTTGTGAAGAACACGCTTGTAGTTGATCTTGATTACAGTCTTACCGCTGCCATCCACAGTTGCTTCGATGCAGGTAATACCATTCACAGTCATATTTTCTGCCGCAATGGCATTTTCCAGAATATATGCTTCATCTGCGGTCTTGGTACCGTCTACGATAACCTGACGCAGAGTTTCTTCTGTCAGAACCGTACCGGTGAAGGCCTGATTTTCAATCATATACTGCAGCGTATATCTGCCATCCTCCTGCTGTACGTAGTATTCTACACGATAGCTGGTGTCAGGATTCTTGGTCCACAATGCGGTGTAAACCACATCTTCTGTACCCACTACAGTGATGGGATCTACGGTATTCACACCATCCACAGACCATCCGGCAAAGGTGTAACCCTTTGCAAAGAAGACAGGAGCAACCACGTCTGCGCCATACTTCAGTTCGTAAACCACGGCATCGCCGCCCACTTCACCATACTCAAAGCTTACAGTATGACGCTGCAGGCTATAATAGTAACGAAGGACGGTGCTGCCATCGGGCTGGATCTTGATCTCCTGGGCCACAGGAGTATTGAATCCGGCATAGTTCTTCACAGCAGGTGCTGCGTAACTATCGGTGGTGCCGGTAAATACCTCGGTCTCTACCAGTTCATATTCACCGGACAGGAACTGTTCCTGATAATGCTCCACAGTATAAGGTGTATCTGTGGCAGGAGCCCATTTTGCATAGATGTAAGCATCCACATCGGGCATCAGCTCCGGGAATACATAAGGAACGGTCAGTTCTTCATCACTGTACCAACCGTCAAAGACATAACCCTGCTTTTGGGGATCTTCCGGTGCAGTCACAGGTGCCTCAAACTTCTTATTAATTAACGGAATATATGTACCACCATTGGAAACGGGTACGATCACATATCCGTCTCTCAGGTTGTCCCAATACAGGGAAATGGTACGCTGGATAGGCTTAGAGGTAAAGGTCAGAGGCTGTCTGATCCAGGTAATGATCATTTCACCTTCCAGTTTCTTGTCGCCTTCCTCAGGATTTACCTTAATGGTATTGGTCTGAGGATCATATGTAAACTTATCATTGGTCATGGTAATGATAAAGTTTGCACGGTTTTTCTCATCTGCCGGCAATTCAGGATTATACCAGTCACCGTAAATGGCGTTCTTGCCCTCACCGGTCACCAAGTCCAGATAATCCATCAAGAATACACCATCCTCCAGCATGGCTGAGCGCACATGCTGCTTCAGTACAATCTCCGGCATGTCCTCTTGCTCGGTATTAAAGTCCAAAACATTGTTTCGGGCACCCACATCCCACAGTGGCCATTCTTTATCCACCAAACTCTTTTCTGTACAGAATATGCCGCCGATGGCCTCCGCCTTGATGTTCAGCTCAAAGTAGACGCCCACCTCAATCAGCAGGGCACCACTGTATTTTTGAGATTTTCCTGCGGACTCGCTATATTTTAATTCATAGAAGAAGTAACCCCACAGCTTAGCGTAAGGTCCTGCTCCCGCTTCGAAGCCCACATTGGCAAAACTCTTGTGGAACAGAGCCACGGTGAAATCCATTTCCACACCGGCCTTGATTCCCAAGCGGCCCATTGCATAGAAAGTGAACTGATAGGTCTGCTCCTGCAGGGTAACGGTATCAGAAGAAACGCTGCCCTCGGTTATATTTACATTAAAGATATAACGCTTGCCTTCCAGATATTCAAAATCAAAACCAACAGAAACGCTGGCATCCAACTGCACTACAAAGTCAATGGCATAACCCAGACGAATGATGGGCAGCATGGGCGGAACACCCTGGTCCACTTCAACAAGGTTGCACTCCACCACTCGGATCCAATCGGATTCAGCCTTGATCATCTCAGAATACCGCTGAATCAGTATGTTTTCATTTTCTTCAGCCTCTTCTTCGTCTTCGGCCCCATCGGTCAGACCCTCCAGCAAGCCCTTGATCTCTTCGGCGATGTCAATTTCTTCCTCTTCATCGTCGTCATCATCCTCACCATCATCATCTTTTTCTTTGGTAACCATGGTTGCGTTGAAGCTAACGCCGGTATAGTTGACCAGGTCAAGGTTTGCATTTAATTTGTACGCAGAAATATAAGGAATAAATCCGCCGGCAAAGCTCCATTCGGTCTTACTCTTGGCGCCCACTTCCAGGCCCAGTTCTTCCACGAACTCACCGGTAATGGTAAGTTCCAGCTGATTATCAGAACCGGACTTACTAATCGTAACTACTACTTGTACTTCCAGTGTGATCACAAGACCCTGCTTGTCCGCATTGGTACCTGAAATGTTACCCAGGTGCTTAGGTCTGATACCCACGGTGGCCTTGGGATAACCATCGGCCATTTCAGCTTCCACCTGGATATTACCGGCCATCAGCTGCAGCTCTTCAGGAGAAATGGGGGTTCCATCCACCAGCGTGATCTTGTAATCTTCCAGATTCATATTTTCGCTAAGGGTTGTAAAGTTTTCCGTTGCCAGGGCAAGGGAAGCCAGATACTGAGCAGCTTCTTCTGCAAAGCCACTGTCAATGGCCTGCTGCTCAATCTCAGATTCCATGGCATCAATATCCACGCCCTCCAGCAATTCGGCAGCAGTGACTTCCTCCTGGGAATAGATATCCATACAGGACTCCACATCTTCCCAACCTACTGTAATATAAGTTACCGTTGTGGTGCCGTCTCCATTGGCCTGTACACCGGTAATCTTTCCATATACACCTGTCAATGCACCGGCATTGTCGCCACTGCTCACACCCAATTCGCCGGTATAGAAAGCAATGAAGTCACCGATATCCACGGTGGTCTGGCTGTCCATTTCCATAGCAGCAAAAATATCTGCAGAGAAATCCAAATATTTATCTTCTACAGTAATGGTTGCAGTATTATTGTCCAGGTCCACGCCCCCAGGAATGGGCAGGACATCGGGCTCGAAAATAACGTCTTCCGGCTGCGCATTCACATAGCTATATGTATTGCCGGAAACAGCGGTAATCTCCAGATATGCCAGGTCACCCAGCTGCTCCTTGGGAGTGTCCAGGGTTCTCTCGGTGGGAATCAGACCTTCATAAATGGAAACGATATCGCCCACATGCAGCTGTCCATCATATTCAAAGGAACCCTCGCTCATGTCCGCAGCGCTGATGGTACCATCCTCATCCACCTCGTACATGGCAATACTCAGCGTGCTCACCGTCTGGCCATCATTGATAATATTTTTAAGATCTTCCGCAGGAATATAAATGATTCCACCCTGCAGACCCAAGTTCAGCACTTCTTCCTGATGTGTTGTGAAGTTATATTCACGAACAGTATCAGGCTGATCCTTAAAGGTAAGACGAATATCATTCAAAGTAATACGATAAGTAGAACCGGGATCAAAGCCATTCACACCCTGAATAATATACTGTCCGTTAGAACCGGTCACACGGACAATGTCCGTCTTGCCGGGATCCGTCAAATCCTCTGCCAGAATTGCAGACTTCACCGTATCCGCACTCATAGCACTGTCTGCGGAGATAACGATAATAGAGAAATCAGTATCAACATCCATGGCACTGGCAAAATTCACCGTCTCCAGAGACTCCAGAGGAGCTTCTTCCAGATAACCGGCGTACAGAGACAGGTCTTCTGTCACCACATCCGTGCTGGCAACGGGCTGGCTCAACTCTTCATCGTAATACCAACCCAGGAAAACATGGCCTTCTTTGTATGCATTATACAAATCATTGATGTTTTCCCCCTTTTCCACATCCAGGGACTTTACACCACTGCCGCCATTGGTATTAAAGGTAACCGTGTACTTCTGAACGGGAGCAGGAGTGCTATTCTCCGGCTCACTGGTCTCAGGAGTATTGGGCTTAGAATTATCATTCTTAGAATTCTCATCCTTCTTGGAGCTGTCGTTCTTGGAATCCTCCTTCTTAGAACTCTCATTCTTGGAACTGTCGCCCTTGGAATTCTCAGTCTTGGAATCGGATTTTGAAGAAGAGGACTCTGCTCCCTTATTGGATTCCTCCTTCTGAGAACCAGAATCTCCAGTAACTTCCTGCTGGCTGCTCTGCTCGTCCTTCTTTCCCAGTCCGCAGCCGGCAAGACTACCCAGCACCGTCACGGAAAGGACTATAATAATAAGCATGGTAATAAACATTTTACCAATCGATCTTATTCTTGCATTCATACTAATGCCTCCATCTTAATGTAGTACTTGTATTATATCAAAATAAAAGGCAAAATTTATTTCAGGGCACGAATTGCACTTTTTGGGGAATGAATGGAAAATCCCTTTCGTTGACTTGTTTTTCCTGTTATGCTATAATCAACATAAGAAAAACCCTCAAGGAGGTGGCAGCGTGATCCGAATCGCTCTATGTGATGATTCCCCCGTATTTTTGCATCAAACAAAATCTATGCTCCATCAGTGGGACACGTCTGCCGGTCATAATGTCACCACCGAATTATTCGAAGACGGCGACGCCCTCCTGTCAGCCCACACCAAGAATCCCTTTGACATCATCTTATTGGACATCGTCATGCCCTTGCTAAACGGCATCGATACCGCCAAAGAGCTGCGTCAAAAGGACAAAAATGTTAAAATCGTTTTCCTCACCTCCTCCCCTGAGTTCGCCCTGGAAGGCTACAGTGTGAAGGCCAGCAATTACTTGCTGAAGCCTGTGAATCCGGATGCCCTGTTTTCTTGCCTGGACGAATTAGTGGCCGAGGTTCAAAACAATACAAAGTGTATAGTTATAAAAGGACTGGACGCCACCCATCGGATCTCCCTTTCCGACATCACCTATGTGGAATCCCAGCTGAAGCATATTATGTTTTTCCTGGCGGACAATCGTACCATCGCTTCCCTGGAGCCTTTTTATGTCTACGAGGATATTCTCACGCTGGACGACGGATTTTTCAAATGTCACCGCAGCTACATCGTAAACATTCATCACATCGACAATTATTCTCATTCTGAGATTGTTATGCATTGCGGCCGTCACATTCCCATCTCCCGCAGCTGTCAAAAAAGCTTTGAACCCGCCTACTTTCGCGTGATTTTTGGAAAGGTGGGGGATGATATATGATCGATACCATTCTTTTTTACATACATCACGGTTTGACCCTCCTTTGGGGCGTCATCCTCTCCGCAGCCTTTTGCGGGATTCGTTTCAACAAAAAGAATACGGGGATCCTCTTCCTCATCGCTCTCGCCTGCGGCATTTCTCAGCTGTCCGTACTGCTTTGGCTGGGTGAGCAGCGAGTCTGGGAATTGTACCCCCTGATTGTCCATGCATTATTGGGTGTTTTATTGTGCCTGGTATTCCGAATCCGCATCATTACCGTTCTCTCTTCTATTACCTTAGCCTATTTGTGCTGCCAGCCCTCCAAGTGGTTCGGCCTGCTGGCCGATGCCCTTGCGGCAAATTCCACCATCACCTGGTGCGTGCGGATTCTTATCGCTCTAATCATATCCGTTCTGATCCTTCGCTATTTCTCCAGCCTTATCAGCGAAATCTTCAGCAAAGAATTCCGCAATGTTTTGATTTTCGGCATCGTTCCCTTCGTCTATTACTTATTTGACTATACGGCGGGGGTCTAT
>JAFUJY010000265.1 GCA_017467985.1 Bacillota bacterium | reverse complement strand
GGCAGCATGGTGAGGATCATCGTCTCCTTGCTGAAGAAATGGATGCCATCCAGGCCTGCGGCATTCAGGAAATTTGTGTGGAAAGCCGGCCTCATCCCCAGTTTTGTCAGGATCCGTGGTGGGATGATTTTGGATTTATATTAGAAGAAGCCCGTCGTCGCAGCATGCGGGTATGGCTGCTGGACGATCAGAAGTTTCCCACTGGCTATGCCGCCGGGTACATCCATACCCATCCGGAACTGCGCATGACCTCTCTGCGTATTGTTTATACGGATTTTATCGGTCCCCAGCGGGAAACCGCTTTGATTGCCACGCCTCTCAAGGAGGATGAACGCTATGTGGGAATCATCGCTTATCGTCGGGAGCAAAAGGGCATTGTTTTGGCCGGTGAGGGCGTTGACCTTTTGCCTCTCTGCCGGGACGGACTCATCTGGTGGGATATCCCTGAGGGTGCATGGCGGGTATATTATATTATTCGTACCCACGACACCTGCATGCCCTATAAAGAAGCCTATATTGATATGCTGTCCCCCGAGTCCTGCGCCGCCATGATTCACGCTGTTTATCAGCCCCATTACGATCATTTTGCGGAGTACTTTGGCAATACCTTTGTGGGCTTTTTCTCCGACGAACCCAGCTTTTCCAACGATGTGGAAACTTACTGGTCTATTCTTGGCAAAGAAGGCATGTTGATTCCCTGGCATGATGCTCTGATTGGTGAAATGGCCGATTATACCGGGCTGTCCCAAGGGCAGATCTATCTATTGCTGCCGGGCCTGCTCCACGACATCAATGGCAAGACCAAGCTGATCCGAGAAGCATATATGGAAGTGATTACCCGGCGATACAGCCGCAATTTCAGCTGGCAGCTGGGAAACTGGTGTCGGGATCACGGCGTGTCCTACATCGGTCATATCATTGAGGACATGAATACCCATCAGCGCCTGGGCTTTGGTACGGGACACTTCTTCCGTTCCATGGAAGGTCAGGACATGGCGGGTATCGACATCGTACTGAATCAGATTATTCCCGGCTTCACCGATTTTGACCATACCAATAATGCCTGCGAGCGGACCATCGACTGCGATTTTTACCAGTATACTTTGGCCAAACTGGGCTCCTCCCAGGCCCATCTTGAGCCCCTAAAGAAAAACCGGGCCATGTGCGAGCTTTTTGGTGCCTTTGGCTGGGCAGAAGGCGTTCCCATGATGAAATATTTGACAGATCAGATGCTGGTCAGCGGAATTAATCATTTTGTTCCCCACGCATTTACGCCCCTGTATCCTGATCCGGATTGTCCGCCCCACTTCTACGCCCGAGGCAAAAATCATCAGTTCCCGGTATTTACCGAACTGATGGGATACATGAAGCGCATGTGCCACGTTTTAAGCGAAGGCACCCACCAAGCCTCTGTGGCAGTATACTATAACGCCGAAGCCGAATGGGCTGCGGGCAAATGCATGATGCAGCAGGATGTTTGCAAGGTTTTGACCCGCAAGCAGATCGATTTTGATCTGGTCCCCAAGGATATCCTCTGCCGGGATGCCCAGGTTCTGGATCATCAACTGCATATTCATCGGGAAAACTACCAGGCTTTGATTATCCCCTATAGCCAGTATCTTCCTGTGAAATTCTTAAAGCACTTGGAATCTTTGGCCGCCGACGGGCTGCCTATTCTCTTTGTGGATGGACTTCCCGACGGCGATGTGGATGGAAATCCCCTGTGTGACACCCTCTCCCACTGCGAGGTGCTGCCCCTTGAGCAGCTGGCAGATGTACTTGCCCAGCGTGGCCTTCAGGGTATTGTTCCTGATATTGATGTTCCCCATCTGCGCTTTTATCATCTGCACAAAGAAGACCATGATATCATCATGGTCTGGAATGAAAGTATTTTTGAAGAAATTGATACTATGCTGACTCTGCCGGTAAAAGGTCATGCTGCTTTTTATGATGGCTGGGGCAATCAATATTATCAGCCTCAGCAGGACGAGCAGACCGTCCGTCTGCACCTAACTCCATGTGCGTCCCTTATCATTGATATTGGCCCTTCTATGGAGGATGCGCCCTTGTATGATTACCAAGAGGCGGCTTTGCAGGCACTGCATCTGGATTGGAATGTCTCCATAAAGGATGCCCTGCAGGACGATTATATTCCTTTAAATGATACTGGTCTTGGCAACCTGGCCCGCAATAATCCTGACTTTGCCGGCGTTGTCAAATACGAAGCCCTTTGGCAAGTGGAAGATCCGTCCCTGCTTACTGTCATTGATCTGGGACTGGTCGGGGAGACCGCCCAGCTGTGGATCAACGATGTATATTGCGGCAGTACCCTTCACAGTCCCCATCGCTACCCGTTGGTGGACAAGTTGGTTGCCGGTGAAAATAAGATTTGCGTGCTGGTATGCAATAATCTGGGATATCGCCACCGGGATGTCTTTTCAGAGTTGCTTCCCCTGCCCCCCACTGGATTGGTAGGGCCCGTACAGGTGGGGTAAATATTCTTTTTGTCTGGAGCCTGGTTCCAAGATTTTAAGTTTTCTTGGGGCCTGGCTCCAGTTTTTTGTTTTTTCTGGGACTGAAATTATAAACATCTTAATTTCACTTACTGTATCTGCTTCTGTGCTTCCAATATTTGGTTCCCATTAGCATCAAACTCATTATACCATATGGTCCCGTCGATCGCATATGCATACTCATACGCCAATGTTCCATCCCCACGATATGTCCTTATGGCATACGAACCGTCCAAGAAATTTTCCCGCCGAACATCACTCGTTACATTTCCTTTTTCATCATAACTGCGTTCAATATAAGATTGATCTGCTTGTATTTGATGAAAATAAGACATACTTCCACTTTCATAATATCGTTCTTCCAAATAGGCACCGTCCGGCTTCGTGATAATAAGCGCAGCCTCGCTGCCATCTGGGTAATACGTTATCTCTCGGGTACTTCCATCTGCATGAATAGTATTTGAATAAGTGCAGTTTCCGTTTTCGTCACATATCTTTTCATGTTTACTTCCATCTGCATGTTCTTCATTTATTGTGGCGGCCTGCCCGTTGGCATGATAATGAATCTCAATATAAATACCCTCTGAAGTTTTCGTCTTCGCTAAAGTTAACACTCCATCCGCATAATACCTTTCCTCATGCGTACCATTGGATTCAATGACTTCACTGGTCACATTACCATTACTGTCATATGTTGTTTCAAAAATATTTCCATCTACTTCTACAATCTTTGAATAGGGACAATTTCCCTTTTCATCATATGAAAATTCCGCCATATGACCATCCGCACTTTTATGCTTTTCTGTAGCTATTTGTCCGTTGACATGATAAGTATATTGAGTGTAAGAACCGTCCGCATTTTCCACTTTACTTGAATTAAGCACACCATTGATATAAAAACTTTCAATCCCTCCATTTCCCCGCTCGCCTTCTAAAGTTCTGATAAGGTTACCGGCTTCATCCCGTTCAACCTCGGTAAACTGCTCATCATCATTTTCCGAAACTTCTTCTTGAGCGACTTGCTGCTCATTCTGCTGCTCATTCTGCTGCACAACAGTCTCCGCGTTTGCGCTGCCCACAATTACAGTGTCGCCCATCTCCACACCTAAACCAATCTTCGTGTCATCACAAAACTCATCAATCACTTTGTAAAAGCCATCAACCAAAATACTCTCATCCATATCCGTAACGGCTGCTCTATACATTGCCACGGATATCTGTGTGCCATTCTCATTCATATATCCATTCTCATAAACAGTATCCAGCAATTTACGAAAACCAACTTCAAAAGCCTCATTGGTCACATCCATCTTCGCCAAAGCTTTTTTCACATCCTCATTCAGACACTTCACAGCCGTAATTATACTATTTTCATTTACAAAGATTTCAAATTCAGGATTAATCTTCACTAAAATGGAGTAGACACTACCTTCAGTATCAACAAACTTCTCTTCCGTCTGCTGCTCCTCCATCTCTCCATCATCACCGCATCCTCCCAGAGAAAATGCCAGCATAAATATCACAATCCACACAATCATTTTTTTCATCATCCGTTTTCTCCTCCCATTCACTCAAATCCATCCATGCCCTCCGGCAGTACCGGATACAAATCCACGCTCATCAGTTCATCATAATCATCATCCGCTTCCAGGCCGTCCTGGGCATCCACCCAAAAGCTGTACATTTCATCCACATCAAAATGCAGCTTGATATAATCCGCTTTTAGTTCGCCATATGCCTGCAGCCTTGCCAGAATTTCTTCTTGCTCCCGCTGGCTGTACTGAGAAAGATGACGCAGCCGGAACCGAAAATGCTCACACATCCCCTGATTGTACGTCATCCGCCACTGGCATTCAAATAATCCGCTCAGCTCCTGCATGGTGATATCATCCTGCTGGCACAGCATCTCGGGCTCAATGGCAATGCTCACCTCAAAGCCTGCGATCACATCTTCTTCCCACTCGTATTCTCCATCCATGTCAAAATTGGCAAAGACCCACATAACCTCGCTACGGTCATAGGGACTTCCCTTTTCCCGAAATTCCCCGATGCTGGCACTGTAAAGCAATTCGCCTGTTACCGCCTCATACACTTTTACCATTAACTGCTGCCGCTCATTGCGCAGCAGTTTTTTCATACCATTTAGGTTCAAACTTTTCACCCCCAAACCCAGCTATTACGAAACTGCAGTGGGGTCACGCCCTCCCGCTTCTTAAATAACTGAATAAAATAACTGGTACTTTCCAGCCCAAGATACTGGCATATCTCGCTCACCGACAAATTGGTCATTCGCAGCAGTTCTTTCGCATAGTCGATGCGCAGCTCGTTCTGGTACTCACAGGGAGACTTGCCAATATACTGGCGAAACTGCTTCTGCAGGTAAAACTTATTGATAAAAAATCGAGCTGCCAGGTCCTCCAGGGTCAGTCGCTGGGTAAAATTCTCAGTAATGTAGTCATAAACCTGCTGCATCCGCTCAGGAAACTGCTGCTTGCTGGCATTTTGCACCGTCTCGCCCAAGCACTGGGTCAGAAGATTGGTCACTCCAGCCGCCGTCTGGATATCTCCATAATAGTCACTGCGGGTCTGGATATATCGTTCAATAATCTCTCGTACCAGCTGGGCGGCTTTGCCCGAAGACTTTAACTGGCCTACCGGGGAACCACCACTGGCCTCCATAAAATTTTTATAATATTGCTGGGCCTCTCCCCCCAGAAAATGAATCCAAACCACATGCCAGTGTTCTGCCCCCGGCGCCGTCCCATAATAATGGGGATTTTTACAGTCAATCCAGAAAAAGCTGCCGCTCTGGCACTGGTATTTCTGCCCGTCATATTCCAAAAGACCTTCGCCGTCCATGGTAATCTTGATCAGGTAAGAGTTCACGCTACGGCGCTTGGTAAAATAATGGCTTCTGGCAATAAATTCCCCCGCCTCCTGCACATACAGCAGCGTCTCCTGGGCCTTTGCACTGGCATGTACCAGAATCCATTGGGAATCGGGTGTTACATCCAGATCATAAAACTGGGATTCTGCGCTGCGCTTGGTGGGGCTATCCTCCTGCAAACCCGGGCGCTTGATCAGGTTTTGGGGATCTATGCTTGCAATTGATTTCATGATACTATCCTCCTAATACGGCTTGCTGCGTGCTTCGCACTTCCGCAAGCATAAAACAATATGACCTTTTAACCCTAGTATTATTCTATCATGTTTTGTCTCCAATGTCACGCTTTATATGTCAAGATAACGACATTTTTGCCCAACATACCATCTTGTCCGTCCCCCTCTGATTAGAGTATAATGATGCCAGAGAAATGAAATATTTCTCCCCGAAAAAGGAGCTGAGTTTATGAAATCAGAAGTTTTATTTAACGAATACCGGGAGGATGTGCTGGAAAACATCCACGAAGGTATGGTCTGCGTGGTCAATAAGGACGGCATTGTGGCTTCCGTAGGCGACACCCAATGGACCTGTTTTTATCGCAGCTGTTCCAAGCAGATCCAGGTATTGCCTGTGATTATGCGGGAGCTTGATATGAAATATGGTCTTACCCCCCAGGAAACCGCGATTTTCTCCGGTTCCCACTGTGCGGATCCTGAACACGTGGCTGTGCTGGAGTCCATCCTGGCAAAGACCGGCCTGCGGGAGGATCAGATGATTATGCTGCCCACCTACACTGTTCGTGACTGTGAAAAGGACCGTCTTCTGCGAGAGGGCAAACCACCCCGCAAGATTTATCACAATTGTTCCGGTAAGCATCTGGCCATGATGCTGCTGGCCCGGGAACTGGGCGAACCGGTGGAACAGTACTGGGTGCGGGAAAGTAAAACCCAGCAAGAGATCCTGCATGTGATTTCTCAGCTGACCGATGTGCCGGTTCCTGAGATCAAGATCGGGGTAGACGGCTGTGGTGTACCCGTGTATGCGGTGCCCTTCCACACCATTGCCAAGTCCTATCTGCGCATGATGTGCCCAGAGCTGATCACCGACGAAACACTGCGCCAGGCTGTAGAACGCAACATGGACATGATCCATGCTTACCCCAACATGATCTCCGGCAAGGACAATTTAAGCACCGTAATATGCTCCAATCCTGACCTGTGCGGTAAGGATGGTGCCATGGGTGTTTATACCATGGGGATCAAATCCATGGGGCTGGGCGTTGTATTCAAAATTATCAACGGCTCCCAGGCGCCATTCTCATCCGGCGTCATCCATATTCTGCGGGAACTGGGCTACGATCCCACTTTTGTGGAGAATTTGGCCACACGCTTCCCCGACATCATTATCAACGATAATAAAGAAAGGGCAGGACACCGCGAAGCTGTCTTTTCTTTAAAATAACAAGGAGGATTTTATTATGAACTACCCTGTAATTCCCAGAGAAGAATACCCCCTGCGCTGGAAAAAGGTGCAGAACATCCTGGTGGAGAACGATCTGGATCTGATCCTGGCCTACGCCGATGATCGTGCCACCTACGGTGCCGCCTATGGCCGCTATTTTGCTGACATTCCGGTTCACTTTGAAAATGTACTGATCATGTTCACCCGTGACCATGATCCCATCCTGCTGGTAGGTCCTGAGACCGATGGTTATGCCCAGCTGCGCTCCACCATCCGTGACATCCGCGTACTGGCAGAGTTTTCCGCCGAAGATGAGGACTACCCCTTCAGCACCGTTATCCCGCTGAAGGATATCGTTGCCGACGTTGTAGGCGATGTAAAGCGTGTTGGTCTGGCAGCCAAGATCCACATGAGCGCTACCCTGTATGAAGCCATCCAGGCCGCTCTGCCCGGTGTGGAATACACCAATATTGACAAGGCTATCGAAGAGATCCGCGGCATCAAGACTCCCGCTGAGATCGAAGTGATCCGCTACGCTTACAAGATCGCTGATATGGGTATGGAAGCTGCTATCAAGGCTATCAAGCCCGGTGTTACAGAGCGTGAAGTTGCTGCTGAGGCTGAGTATGTCATGCGTAAGGCCGGCGCTGAAGGATACGGTATCGACCCCATGGTTGCCTCCGGCGAAAATACGGACCACATCATTGCTCGTACCACCATGCGCAAGATCAAAGAAAATGACGTGGTTTGCGTGACCCTGGCTCCCCGTTACGAAGGTTATCATGGTGCCTGTGCCAGAACCATCGTTGTGGGCGACCCCGGCGAAAAGTTCATGAAGGCTCTGAAGGCCAGCATCCATGCTCAGGAATACTGTGCATCCCAGCTGAACGCCGGCGCTATGGGCAGCGCTGTTGAGCAGATGGGCCGCGACATCATGGAAGAGGCCGGCTACGGCAAGAACTTCATGTATTCCGGTCTGCACAGCGTGGGCGTAACTGAGTTTGAGCCCCCGATTCTGGGCCCCTCCAGCACCACTCTTATTGAGAACAACATGGTGATCTCCATCGACATCCCCCTGTTCGAGGCTGACGTACACGGTTTCAGAACGGAGAGCGGCTACCTGATCCAGGATGGCAAGGCACAGATTCTGACTGAGATTCCTTATTTGATTCAGAAATAAGGCTGGCAACCCAAAATATATAATGTGCGTTGCCGTTTGGCAACGTGTTTCGGCAAAAAAGCGTTGCCATGCATACCGAAATATCCAAAAAGCGTTGCCATGCATACCGAAATACTAAAAAACAGTTGCCATGTGGCAAACCGAAATCTTCAAAAACGGTTGCCCCATGGCAATTTATTTTTCTTGCATTTTCCCTCGCCATGCGTTATACTGTAATCAACAAAATCGTTCAATATATAGGAGGTATTTGTTATGACACAGTTTCCCCGTACCGAAGTGGGCGGTATTTCCCTTCCCCGTATGCTGGCTGGTTCTAACTGGATCCTTGGCTACAGTCACACGGGTCCCGCCGCCGATAATATGATCAAAAGTCATCACGCTGATCCTGAAAATGTATCTGCCTTGATGAATGCTTATATGCAGTATGGTATTGATGCCGTTATGGCTCCTACTTTTGATGAAAATGGTTCTCTGCGCAAGGGTATGCGCATCACTGAGGAGAAGTTTAATAAACCCATGATCCAGATCGTTACTCCCAAGATCAATGTGGATGACAGTCCCCAGGCTCGTGCTGAAGCCGAAGCTACCATCAAAAAATGTGCCCAGGATGGCGGCAAAATCTGCCTGATCCATCACGCCGCAGCTGAACAGCTAGTCAACAAGAACAAGCAGACCATGGATCGTCTGCACGATTATCTATATATGATCCGTGAGCATGGCATGATCCCTGGTCTGTCTGCCCATATGCCCGAGCTGGTACAGTACTCTGACCTGAATGAATATGATGTGGAGACCTATATTCAGATCTACAACTGCATGGGCTTTTTGATGCAGATCGAAGTAGAGGGCGTTAACGCCGTGATCTGGAACGCTAAGAAACCTGTTATGAGTATTAAGTCCATGGCTGCCGGCCGCTGTACACCTTTCGTGGGACTGACCTTCAGTTATGCTACCCTGCGTCCCTGCGACATGGTCACCCTGGGAGCATTTACGCCTCAGGAAGTTCACGAAGATGTAGAAATCGCCCTGGCCACCCTGGAGCACCGTCATCCCCTGTTGGGCCGCCGTTCCAGCCCCGCGCCCACTTCCATCCTAGAAGTACGAAAGTAAAAAAGATACGCTGTCTGCGATTCAAATCACAGACAGCGTTTTTTTAGATAAAACCTTGCTCCTCACAGTATTCTAGGATCTGCTGCGCTTCTTCACTGCCAAGATTAGCTGCAGATTTTAAGTAAGACATTGCCTCCTCCATGTATTCATCAATCTGTCGGCTATTTTCTGCCCCTATGGCAGAAAGCATCTCCTTACACTTTTCTTTTGCATCTCGATAGCCTTGCTGTGCTGCCAGTTCAAAATACTTTAAGGCCTCCTTATAATATCCGGCTCCATTTTCATGCCACGACAGAGCCCTAGCTGCTGCCACCTTATCACAACCTATCTGATACTGTGCTACTGCCAGATTCTGCTGTTCTGCCAAATATCTACAGATATGTCCCACCTCATATTTCATTTTCCCTTTAGAATACTCTATTCGGGCATTTTGAAACCCTCTCTGTCCATTCTCAGTGGCAAGCTCCAAATAATATGCCGCTTTTGCAAAGTCCTGCACCACACCCTTTCCCTGGGTATAATAGAATGCCAAGACCATTTGCGCATACCTATGACCTTGACTCGCCGCTTTTTCAAAATAGACAAGAGCTTGTTTATTATTTCTTTCTTCAGAATAGTAAATGGCCAGATTATATTGTCCGTCTATATTGTCTAATGCAGCGGCCTTTTCGCAGTATTGC
>JAFUJY010000264.1 GCA_017467985.1 Bacillota bacterium | reverse complement strand
GCGCCCGTGCATCCAGCCCTTCCAGCGAAGTCACTCCACTGTAGAATGTTCCTTCTTTTTTGAAATCTGCACTCTCCGGATGATATGGCACCCGGGGCACACTCTTTAACTCATCCGTATTTTTTCCAACGTACACACCGCAAGGGATCCGGTCATCCCCTCCGTTATTCATAACACATTTAATTTTACTATCGGCCAGCATCCGTTTATAAATTCCCGGCTTACGCTGTTCTTGTATCTTTTTTGATACATAACTGTAATTCTCCGCCGTTAATTCTTCTATACCGTAATGATGCCTCAGCGCCAAACGGGAGGCCTTCATATAGGATGTATCCGCCACATAAGGATAGTATTTGGCATAGATCTCCCATTTACGTTCCGGTGGTGTGGCATCACCATATAACTGCGCCTCTTCCTCAGGACTCATGCCCGCCGCCGCAAAGTCTCCCCTGCAGTATTGGTAAACCATCGTGGTAAAATCTGCTTTTTCCTCCAGAAGAGCCCACTCTTCTTGCAGATGTTCATGGCAATCAATGATCTCTAATTGACTAATATATTGGTACAATTCTTCTCTTATCATAACGGTTTCCTTTTTAATTCTACCACCACAATTTCCGGTGGGATCTCGATACGGGGGCCGCCTAACCCCTGGCTGACTACCATCTTTGTGGCACCCATTTCGTATACGCCCTGAATGTATTTCGGAAAAACGCCCTGACCCGGGGCTAACAGTGCCCGCCTGGGACTGCCCAGCTTGATTAGGCCACCATGGGCATGACCGCTGAAGACCAGATCCACCCCAACCTTACTATACAATTCCATATGCTCCGGTTTATGGGCCATTAACACCGTAAACTCCTGGGGCTTATCAGGAAATACCTTGCGCAGATCCTTTTCCACCCCATCCACGTCCACATCTTCTTTTTTCAGGCCGCTGGCCCACTCTGTCTCCAGCCCGGACAACCGCAGTTTCCCCAGCCATAGGGACTCATTGCGCAGGAGCCTTACCTGACTGCAGGCCAAATCGGACAAAATCTCCGCCAAATAGCTGTCAGACCTTCTCTCGTGATTGCCCAAAATGGCATAACAGGGGGCGATCTTGGGCAGTTCCTGATACAGCAGCTGCACCGCCCGACGCTCCTCATCTTCATAAATCTCTTCCATCATGTCGCCGGTGAGCAAAATCACATGGGGAGATTGGGCCTTGATCAACTCTGTCAGCTTACACTGATTTTCGCCAAATAAACGACCGTGCAGGTCTGACACCTGCACAATCCGATATCCTTCTAATTCTTGGGGTAAATTGGCAAACTCCAACTCATACCGGGCCACTTTCAGCCGTTTACCCCGGGGTGTTAAGTTCCACAGGCAGACGATTTTGGTCAAAGTCCGCCGCACCCAATGATGTCTATACCCCTTACTCATGCCAGTTCAATGTGCCAGAAAGCGATGGTTTCCCGCTTCCAGGTGTAGGTAATGTAAATGTGTTTACCCCGAGCAATGACCGCCGGGTAGGAGAAATTGGCCCAACGCTCTTTCTTTTCACAGGGCACATGGTCCAAATGATATTCTTTACCCCAGGTCTTGCCGTTATCCTCGGAAATGGAGAATACCAGCGGAGACCGCCGTCCCCAGTTACCGCTGATGGGATTATATACCAACACCAGACGACCATCATCCAAACGAGTTAGATCAATACCGCTGTTGTTGTTGGGCATACTGGTGGGCAGTGCCTCAGACCAGGTTCGTCCCCCATCCCGGGACTCGCTGTGATAAATAAAGCCCTCTGTACTGCGGGTATACATGTGTACCACACCTTCATCATCCTGCCACAAAGTGGGCTGAATAATCCCCTTGTACTGCAGTTTGGAACGGTCAATAGGCACTTCTGCACTGCGAGTCCAAGTCTTACCGTTATCCTCAGAACGGTCAGCAAAGCAGGACCATTCTTCCAGAGTCTCAACGGATGCTCCTGCCAGAATGGCTCCGTCCTGCAGGCGGATACATTTGTTCTTCACAGGGCCGCGGCCGCCGCTCACATCGCCGGGTACCAGTTCCTTTCCTTCTGACCAGGTCTGTCCCCCATCGTAGGATTCTACGACAAAAGTCTGCCACTCCTGAATGGTTTTACCCACTTTATAATACAGCACCAGCCGATCCCCTGCGTCAAACAGCACCGGATTCCAACAGGGAACATCCGCCACATCCGCCGCCTTGCGCTGGGGCTCCCACGCACCGTTCACATAACGGGAACACCAAATGGCCACATCATCATCCTTTTCCTTGGTGCCGCCAAACCAGGCCGCCACCAAAGTTCCGTCACTCAAACATTCAATGGTGGATGCATGGCTCTCCAGATACAACTCCTCCGGCTTAAAAATATGCTTATGATCAACAACCCAATACTCCATTCTCAGTACCCCCTAATCAGCTTTTGTCATTATTATACCAACATTTACCCAATTCTGCAACAAAAAAAGGGCTGTAAAATCTCGCGACTTTACAGCACACTATTAATCAGATCTCGCAGCATATCACCTTCGGCACCGAACAACACTGAATACGCCATGTAAGCCAATACCACTGCAGCTACAGCAAACACAATACAGACCAATATTTCACCTAAAAACTTTAGTATCTTCTTACCCATGGCGAAACCTCCTCGTACATCATTTGCTTCGTCTCATATAGCCCTATTATAACAAATGATGTCCAAAAAAGCAATTCATTTTTTGACTTTTTTCGTCTTAAATCCCCTTATAAAACAAGAAGAATTTCAAAGCATTGGAACCTGGTGCAATACGCAGTTCATAATAGGTTTTGCCCACAGAAAATACCAGCGCCTGCTGACCGTGCATGGCCAGGTCGGTGATGTCTGCCACCGGAATCTGGGTATTGCCGCATTTAAGCATCTGTGCAGTCATAGAGACTTCGCCCTCACAAATCCGAGTCTCTTCGTGGTTTTCCACCAGGTTGAGGATACCACTTGTGGCGGTATAAGCCTCTCCGGCGGCGATATGCGCCTTCACCTGCTCCTTCTGCCAATCCGAAAATGCCTTCAGCGTCTTGAACTCCGCCCCATCCAGCATACCATATTCATCATAATGCATGGTCAGGCCACAGGATGTACAACTCACGGTGTTTCCTTCTGAATGGAAAGTATCTCTCTTACCACATTTCGGACAGATAAACATCAGTCTCTCCAGATGCTCCGCCAGGTTCTTGCCTTTATACTTCTTAGGGTTCGCCAGCTGACGCTCATAAGCATCCTCATACAAATCGGTGGTAATGGCGGTGTAGATCTCCTCCACAGACATCTCCTTCAGCTGTTCCTTCGTATAAACATTGGCCACCTCGCCATGCAGATATCCCTTACGGATGCTGGCGCCACTCCACATGGGACTGGCAAAATAGCCACCCGTCAGTTTGAAAGTGACCAGACCGCACTTGGCCGTCTTGATCACTTTCGCCGTGGAGGGCAGAATAGGACAAGTCACACCATCCCAGGTGCGTACGCCCTCAGCAAACATGCACACATTCGCCCCCTTTTTCACGTGGCGAATCATCTCCAGCACTGTAGATGCTGCGGATGCACCCTTATAACGCATGATGGGCTCGAAAGCAAACTTAATAAACTTATAGGCGTTGGGCCAACGGGCAATATGTTCACTGGCTACAAAATACATCTGCCGCGGAAAGGCTGCACCCACCAGCAGGGGGTCAAAATCCGTAGCATGATTGGACAACACAATATAATTTTCCGGTAAATTCTTCGCCTGTTTACACTTATAACCAAAGGCAATCTTCAGAAATACACTCACCAGAGGACGCAGTAACTTGTAGAAAAACAGATCTTTTTTACGCATGGCAATACTCCTTTGTAAAACATGATACAAAAAAGCTCATTGCGTCCTTCGCAATGAGCTTCTCGGATGGGTCATCAGGGACTCGAACCCTGGACACCCTGATTAAGAGTCAGGTGCTCTACCAACTGAGCTAATGACCCGAACAAAAGATATTATAGCGCAACTCGTCCAAAAACGCAAGAGTTTTTTCAAATAAATTTTGCACTAATTTCTTCGTTTTTTCTTGTCACTTTTTATGCAAAGAGATGGATAAACCCTCTTGACGGTGCTCTCCATTCGTTTTATAATCATTTTATCAACCGGAAAGGATGATTATAATGAAAAGTATTTTCTTAAATGATACCAATAACATTGATCGAGTATATCCCCAGGACGTTATCCAGGCACTGATGAAGGAAGCAGGTTTGGATCCTCAAGTGGTTACCTCCCAGCAGCTCTTGGCCTCTCCCCAGCTGGGCCGGGGTATAGAATATATTTTTACCACCTGGGGCATGCCCTGTTTATCAGAAGAAGAAATTGCCCGGACTCTGCCGGATCTGAAGGCGGTATTTTACGGCGCCGGTTCCGTTCAATATTTTGCCAGACCCTTTCTGAACCGTGACATTCATGTATTTTCCGCTTGGGCAGCCAATGCCGTACCCGTGGCAGAATACACCGTGGCCCAGATCATCCTGGCAAATAAGGGCTTTTTCCAGGCCAGCATGATTCATGAGCGAGATCGTGCCAAGGCCCATCAGGGTCTGTTTACCGGCAATTACAACTGCTGCGTGGGCCTGATTGGCGCCGGCATGATCGGCTCCATGGTGGCCGAGAAATTAAAACAATATAATATGAAGGTTTTGGTCTTTGATCCCTTTTTATCCGATGAACAGGCTGTAGCTTTGGGCGTGGAAAAAGTATCCCTGGAGGAACTGTTCAGCCGCTGCCAGACCATTTCCAACCATTTGGCCAACAACGCTCAGACCGTGGGAATGCTCAATTATGAGCGTTGCTTTTCCCGCATGATGCCCCACGCCGTTTTTATTAACACCGGCCGTGGCGCCCAAGTGGTGGAACCGGATCTCATTCGTGCACTGAAGGAGCATCCCCATCGCACCGCCATTTTGGATGTCACCTTCCCGGAACCCCCGGTAGAGGATTCTGAATTGTATACCCAGCCCAATGTGCTCCTCACTCCCCATATCGCCGGCAGCAGCGGCCTGGAAGTGCAGCGCATGGCGGTATACATGTTAGAAGAATTCCGGCACTTTGTGGGCGGCGAGCCCACCCGTTGGGAAGTTTCCCTGAAAATGCTGGAAACCATGGCATAAGGAGGTTCTGTAATGTATCAAACCGGTTTAGTATCCATTTCTTTTCGCAAACACAGCGTGGAAGAGATTATCCAGGAGGTCCGTCGGTGCGGTTTGACCCAGATTGAATGGGGCAGCGATGTACATGTGCCCGCCGGAGATTTGGCCCGTGCCAGGTATGTTCGGGAGCTGATGGACAAAAACGGGCTGACCACCTCGTCTTACGGTTCCTATTATCGGCTGGGTACCGGCGATGATTTCGTTCCTTATATTGAGTCCGCCCTGGCCTTGGGCGCCCCCATCATCCGCATTTGGGGCGGAACCCGGGGCAGCGATCAATTATCTATCCAAGACCTAAAGAATCTTGCCATGGAGGGACGGACCTTGGCCGAGATGGCCGCCGAACATGGTTTGACTGTGGCTTTGGAGTGTCACGCCAACACCCTGACGGATCACTTTCAGGTGGCGTTAGACTTTTTACAAATGGTGGACCACCCCGCCATGAAGATGTACTGGCAGCCCAATCAATACCGCTCCTACGAGTACAATCTGACCGCCGCTCAAGAATTATCCCCCTACGTCACCCATATTCATGTATTCTCCTGGGAAGTACACGATGGCCAGGTGATTCGTTATCCTCTGGTCCATCACAAGGACCGCTGGAAACAGTATTTGTCCTTACTGCCCGGAGATCACGCCTTATTGCTGGAATTTATGCATGATGATCGGATCGAAAGTTTGGAAGAGACAGCTGAGATGCTGAATGATTGGATATAATAAAAAGGAGGCTATTCTCAAAAATATTTTGAGAATAGTCTCCCGCTTTTTAAAATTGATTCTTCAAGTACTTCTCCCAATTTTCCGCATACCGCGTTTTCCAGGAAACTTTCGTAATACTCGAATAGGGAACTACCTCTTGGTTCTCTTGCCATATTCCATCCACATCAAAAATGCGAAGATGCACTTTACTCTTTCCCGCTTTCATTATTTCTCCGATGAAAAATTCTTTATTATTCTCATCCTCCACGATAATGATAGTATTCAACGCTTTTAGCCCTTCAAAAACGGACTGCCAAGAGGAAATATCCAGTTCCGGCGTGCATACACCATGAATTACGCCATTCAGTCTATTAATCTCATTACATTTATCATCTTTTATTCTTACTTTTTTAAGTTGCGAAAGCTTCCTGATATGATATCCATCCAGTATAAAGTCGGCTTCTTCCTGTCCCACAAAGATTTTATCATTTACCAAATTAGGGTAATAGTGATAATAGCCTTGGTCAAAATCAAAAAACACTGACAGATCTTACGCTCATTAATTCCTTCCGTTAATACAGCTATCTTTTCCCGCTTTTTCATCTTTTACTTCCCGCTCCTTTGCACTCTACTATAACAAAAAAGCCGGTAAACTACTGTTTACCGACTGGACTGGGTCATCAGGGACTCGAACCCTGGACACCCTGATTAAGAGTCAGGTGCTCTACCAACTGAGCTAATGACCCATGTGGAAACTGGGTAGGAAGGACTCGAACCTTCGAATGCAGGAATCAAAATCCTGTGCCTTACCGCTTGGCGACTACCCAAGGGGACGCTTCGACGCCGATCCTCCACAGTAAAATCCGTCTGTTAAGACGGAAGGGTGGGTAGTGGGACTCGAACCCACGACCTCCAGAGCCACAATCTGGCGCTCTAACCAACTGAACTACACCCACCATATAAAACCAACCTTGTCCACACGTTGGAAATGTGGACGAACGTGCCTACAGGGATTCGAACCCCGGACACGCGGCTTAGAAGGCCGCTGCTCTATCCTGCTGAGCTATAGGCACTAAGAGCGGGTGATGGGAATCGAACCCACGTATCCAGCTTGGAAGGCTGGTGTTCTACCATTGAACTACACCCGCAGATGTCGGGGTAACAGGACTTGAACCTGCGGCCTCTTGATCCCAAATCAAGCGCTCTAGCCAAACTGAGCTATACCCCGGTATAAGTCCCATGCTGCAGCGCCTGTCATCTGCGCGCCGCGCTCATCTGCAGCGTAAACTATTATACTATGGTTTTTCTCATCTGTCAATCATTTTTTGAAATTATTTTTAAAAATTTTATATTCCTGGGAATTCAGCCAGCGCAGACCTCTTTTTCTGCGCCGGCTGATGCTGTTTTGTCATGTGTTTTCCTATTTTTCAAAAGTATATGGCAAGTACGATGCTCCATCCACCACCAAAACCCCTTTCCATTCCTCCGCTGTTCCAATCACATACAGACTATACAAGATCCCGCTGCGCATCTGCAGGGTGGGGATACGGGCGAGAATCGTCCCGCCTTCGTCGCTGCGTAGGTCTGCAAAGTACCGACCTGCTGGGATGTCAGCATATTCCGTTACTTCTCCGGGAGACGCATTTTCCAAAAGGAGCTCCATTTCTTCCGGCAATGCCCCCACATACAGCGCCACATCCCGCTGCCCAAAATTGGCTAGGCGCAAAGTTGCTTCCTCGCCGATATTCATCATAGGATCCTCCACCGGTACCAGCACGGGGCTATCTTTGTCACCGGTCAGCACATAAGTAGTCATATCCGCACTTTCTTGGCGCATCATCAATGGTATAGCTGTGTTCCCCTGCACCTCCACAATGAACTCCTCCGGCCGCTCCGCAAAG
>JAFUJY010000032.1 GCA_017467985.1 Bacillota bacterium | reverse complement strand
TCCACCTTTTTCTCAACAGGCTTCTCTACAGGCTGTTCTTCCACCTTTTTCTCAACAGGCTTCTCTACGGGCTTTTCTTCCACCTTTTTCTCAACAGGCTTCTCTGCCGCCTTCTTCTCTTCTCCACCCTTCTGAGGAGCTGCACTCTTGGCTGTTCCTTCAGTCTTGGTGGCCGGCTTCTTAAAGCGAGGCTCCTTGCCTGTCAGCTTAACGCAGACCTTACGAATTTCATCCAGTTCCAAAGGTGCCTTTGCATTGGGAACAAATACGCCCAGACTTTCCAGACACTTCAGAACGTCGGCACTGCTTACCTTTAACTGTTTTGCCAAACTTTCAACTGTTATTTTCGTCACTGACTAATTTCCACCTTTCGGATATTTATGATGAGAATCATTCATTCTCCTTCAAATTCTTCAACAATGCTCCTGCCAGGCCTCCATCCGTTACAGCCACACAGGATCTTTTTTCTTTACCGATGGCCCTTCCCAAGTCTTCCTTATCACAGGAAAGCTTGTAAAAAGGCACCTCATAAAATTCGCATTTATTGCTGAACTTCTTACATGTATTGTCAGATGCGTCACCGGAAACCAGAACCACACATGCGGTTCCTCTGCGAACAGCGTCCTCGCACTGGAATTCTCCCGAGGCCACCTTACCGGCTTTACTGCACAGACTCAGCATCTGCAGGACTTTTTTCTCATTCACCATCCCGGAACTCCTTCCTCAAAGCCTCCACCAACTCAGCACCAACGCTGACTGACAGTGAACGCTCAATGCCCTTGCAGGCAATGACCTTCTCTAAACAAGTCTCCTGATCGCAGATATATGCTCCACGGCCGGATTTCTTGCCTGTCCTGTCAATGGATACGTTCCCTTGAGGGTCCCGTACAACGCGAATCATTTCTTTTTTGCTTTTCATTTCCTGGCACCCGGTGCACTTACGCAGGGGTACCTTTCTCTGCTTAAGCATATGCCACTCCTTTTTCAGCGACGATTAATCATCTTCGTCATCAAAGGGAGGTGCATAGTAATCATCATCATCGTCATCGATGATAACGCGGCCCAGCGTACCACTCTTGATATCAATACGATAACCGGTCAGTCTTGCGGCCAAACGGGCATTCTGTCCATCCTTACCAATGGCCAGAGACAGCTGATTTTCCGGAACGGTTACGGATGCCATAAAGTTCTCAGGATCCACATTAACGCTCAGAACCTGTGCCGGGGACAAAGCTGCGGCGATGAATACATCGGGCTGCTCGTTCCAAACAACGATATCGATCTTCTCACCGGACAGTTCATTTACAACTGCATTTACACGGTCGCCGTTAGGACCAACACATGCGCCCAGGGGATCGATCTGAGGATCCTTACTCATAACCGCCAGCTTACTTCTGGAACCGGGCTCACGAGCAATGTTCTTGATCTGAACAATACCCTGATGGATCTCCGGTACTTCCTGCTCGAACAGACGCTTAACCAGCTCGGGATGGGTACGGGATACCATGATCTGGGGGCCCTTGGGGGTGTTGCGAACTTCCACAACATATACCTTAATAACCTCATTCTGCTTGTATTCCTCACCGGGAATCTGCTCCACGGGAGACAGCAGTGCTTCAGTACGATCCAGATTGATAAATACATTCTTCTTTTCCTTACGCTGAATGCGGCCGGAAACCATCTCTCTTTCCTTACCCTTGTACTCGCCGTAAATGATATTACGCTCAGCCTCGCGGATCTTCTGAACTACAACCTGCTTCGCATTCTGGGCTGCGATACGACCGAAGTTTCTGGGAGTAATCTCCACATCCACCACAGCCCCCAGCTTCAGAGCTGAGTTAATCTTCTGCGCCTTCTCCACGCTGATCTCCAGATTGTCGTCCTGGGGCATCTCCACGATGGTCTTCTGAGCCCAAACCTTAACGGTACCATCCTTGCGGTTCAGATCCACCTTGATATTCTGAGATGTACCGAAGTTCTTGCGGCACGCTGATACCAGAGATGCTTCCAGAGCTTCGTAAACAACCTCTTTATCAATTCCTTTCTCTCTCTGAAGTTCTTCCAGAGCCATGACAAAATCGTTCATTTTGGTAATCTCCTCCTTAAAATATAACAGCTAAACGAATCGCTGCAAAGTCCTTGCGGGAAAATACTTCCTGTTCGCCCTCTTCGGTCTCCAGGGTTGCTTCCTGCTTTTCAATATCGCTTGCGGCCAAAAGTGCGATGAATTCCTTCTGTCCGGCAAACGGGCCTTCCGTACGGGCCTGGTACAGCTTAACCTCCACCAGCTTGCCCACGCTTCTGATATAGTCCTTATCCTTCTTCAGGGGACGATCCAGTCCCGGAGAACTGACCTCCAGAATATAAGCAATCTCGATGGAATCTTCGATGCTCTCCAGCTTATCATCCAGAAAATGGCTGGTGTCCACACAATCGTTGATGGTAAAACCGCCTTCTTTGTCACCGAACACCTTTAAATACCAGTTAGCGCCCTCCTTTACAAAATCCACATCCACGATTTCGTAGTGCTTTTCTTCTGCAAAGGGCTTGAGAACTTCTTCTACATATTGAATTAGCTCTGCCTTTTTCATCATCTCACCTCACTTTACTTCGCCTTGGCGTTAAACAAATGCGAGCGGTTGAACCGCTCGCATCCAAATACTACATATTAACATGTTTAGTATATCACTCTTCCCGAGAAAATGCAAGTGTTTTTCAGAAATTTTCTCACATTTCCCCTTAAAAAAGGCTCATCTGCATGGACTCCGGCAGGCCATCCAGAATGTGCAGACGGCGCATCTGCTCCACCGCTGTCTTGGGTACTTTGGCTCTGGTACAGAAGTCCTCAATGGTATTGAAAGGCGCTTCTTCTCTTGCCTCCACAATACTCTTGGCCGCCATGCCGCCCATGCCCGCCAAGGATGTAAATGGCGGCAGCAGATGTCCCTCCTCCGTCAGCTTAAATCGATCCGCGCCGGATTTCTCCAGACTAATGGGATCAAAAATGACACCGCGGCAATAGGCTTCAATGACCAATTCCAGCGTGGTAATGGTATCTTTGTCCTTATCTGTGGCTTCTTTACCCAACGCCTCAATCCGCGCCTTTTCATCCCGAGCCACACTCTCGCCCTGACACATCAGCTCATAATCAAAGCCTGTGGCACGGATACTAAAGAACGCTGCATAATAGGCCTCTTTATAAAACACTTTGTAATAGGCCACACGCAGAGCCATCATAACATAGGCCGTTGCATGCCCCTTAGGGAACAGGTACTTAATCTTTTTACAGGACTTAATATACCAATCCGGGACATTAGCCTCCACCATGGCCTTTTCATCCTCCAGTTTCAGACCTTTACCCTTACGAACCGCCTCCATCAGCTTAAAGGAATACAGCTTATCCATGCCATGACGAATCAAATAAGTCATAATATCGTCACGGGTACTGATTACTTCTGAAATCGTAGCAAAACCATCTCGAATCAAATCCTGGGCATTGTTGTTCCATACGTCTGTTCCGTGGGACAAACCAGAAATACGACACAAGTCCGAGAAACACTGGGGCTTGGTATCCACCAGCATCTGACGTACAAATCGGGTACCAAACTCCGGCACGCCGTAAGTTCCAACAGGACTGCCGATCTGCTCCGGTGTAACGCCCAGCGCCTCTGTCCCCAAGAACAGGGACAAAACTTCTTTGTTATCCACCGGAATGGTGGTGGCATCCAGACCCGTCAAGTCCATCAGCATACGAATCATGGTCGGGTCATCGTGCCCCAGAATATCCAGCTTCAGCAATCGGCCATGCAGCTGGTGATAATCGAAATGGGTGGTAATGGTGCCCGCATCCACCTTATTTGCCGGGTACTGTACCGGACAGAACTGATAAATGCTGTACCCCTTGGGTACAACCATCTGTCCGCCGGGGTGCTGGCCCGTGGTACGACGCACACCGGTACACCCTGCCACCAAACGATTCATCTCCGCCCGGTTGGCCCGGATGTGACGCTCTTCACAATATTTCTTTACATAGCCATAGGCGGTTTTATCCGCCAGACCGCCCATGGTTCCCGCACGGAACACCTGGGTTTTACCGAATAATTCCTCCGTAAAGGCATGGGCTCGGGGCTGATACTCACCGGAGAAGTTCAAGTCGATATCCGGCTCCTTATCACCGTCAAAGCCCAGGAAGGTCTCAAAGGGAATATCATGTCCATTCTTAGACAACATATTTCCACACTTAGGACACACCTTATCCGGCAGGTCAAATCCTGACTTACCCGCATTGGCCCTGATTTCTTCAGAATCAAACTCGTTATACTTACACTCCGTACAATAATAGTGGGGTGTCAGAGGATTAACCTCGGTGATACCTGCCATGGTGGCCACAAAGGAAGAACCTACAGATCCTCGGGAACCTACCACGTATCCATCATCATTGGAGTGCCAAACCAATCGCTGGGCAATAATGTACAAACTGGCAAAACCATTCTTGATAATGGAGCCCAACTCACGATCCAAACGTTTTTCCACCACTTCCGGCAAAGGATCACCATAAATGCTCTTGGCCTTGTCGTGGGTAATCTGCACCAACTCTTCGTTGGCGCCGGGAATTTCCGGTGTAAAAGTACCATCAGGAATGGGCTTGATTTTTTCAATCATATCCGCAATCCTAACCGTATTGTCAATAACTACTTCTCTAGCCTTTTCTTCTCCCAGATATGCAAACTCCTCCAGCATCTCATCGGTGGTTCTAAAATACAGCGGAGCCTGATTATCCACATCATCAAAGCCCTTACCTGCCATAATGATCTGCCGGAAAATACCGTCTTCCGGATTCAAAAAGTGCACGTCACAAGTGGCCACAACCGGCTTATTATACTGTTCACCCAGTTCCACAATACGACGATTGATGTCCTTCAGGGCCTCCACATCCGGCACCTGTTTATTACGCACCATAAATTCATTATTCCCCAGGGGCTGAATTTCCAGGTAATCATAATAATTGACCAGATTTTCAATAACCTCCGGACTATCATTATCCAGCACCGCCTGATACAGCTCGCCCGCTTCACAAGCCGAACCCAGAATCAATCCTTCTCTGAACTGATTAAATACCGACTTGGGGATTCGGGGCACACGGAAGAAATACTGCAGATGGGCAATGGAAATGAGTTCATAAAGATTCCGCAGGCCCGTCAAATTCTGCACCAAAATAATGGCATGGTTTGCCCGCAATCGCTTAACGTCAATTCCTGCCTTAATCAGCGGATTAATATCCGCCAGACTTTCTACTTTCTTTTCTTCCAGCTCCAACAGGCATCGCTTAAAGATCTCAGCAGTTGCCCCTGCATCATCCACCGCACGATGGTGGTTTTCCAAAGAAATACCCAAATGCTTACAAACCGCATCCAAAGTATAACGCTTCAGCTGATACAGACCTCTGGACAATTCCAGCGTATCCACAATGGTATGAGTCAGCTCGCCCAGGCCCAACTGACGACACTTTGTTTCAATAAAGCCAGTATCAAACCGGGCATTGTGGGCAACCAACACTGCCCCCTCACAAAACTCCAGGAACTTGGGCAGCACCACCTCAATGGTCTCTGCATCCTGCACCTGTTCATCTGTAATACTGGTGAGTTCCGTAATTCGCTCCGGAATGGGCATCTGTGGATTAATAAAACAGCTGAATTTATCCACAGT
>JAFUJY010000263.1 GCA_017467985.1 Bacillota bacterium | reverse complement strand
TTCCAGCAGCTTGGCAACAAGGCCAAGAGTGCTTTGGGGCAGGCTGGTAATAAGCGTCCTGCCAAGCAGCCTAAGAAGCCGGCTGTTAAGGAAGAAGAAGCGATTGAACTGGATGACTGGAAGCCGGAGGAGACGGTGATGCCGGAAAGACACGCTCAAGGTGATTTTAATGAGGATCTGCCCGGTGAGGAGAGCGCAGAAGAGCTGGCAAAGCGTACCGGTTGGTCCGAGGAGACCATTAAGGGCTTTTTTGCAGGCCTGGATCTGGATGCGACAGAGGCAGGAAAAAAGGATTCAGGAAATAAGTGAATGTAAGTGTATCGGGCTGCCCATTTAAGGCAGCCCTTGTGCCATTTTTGAAAATACCACAGAAATGAGGATGAAAACATGGGTTGGTTTGAACGATTATTAGAATGGATTCGCTCAAGCATGGGCGTTACATTTATGCCCCGATTGGGTTGGATTGACCTGGTGGATATTTTATTTGTGGCATTTTTGGTGTACCAGATTTTGGGATGGTTCCGTATGACCCGTGCGTGGACCCTGCTCAAAGGTGTGCTTTTGCTGGTGGGGGTGGCCATGATTTCTTCTGTGATTCAGATGAACATGACCTCGTGGCTGCTGCAAAATACCATGGTATACGGTGTTTTGGCCTTGGTTATTATTTTCCAGCCGGAGATTCGGCGCGCCTTGGAACAGTTGGGCCATGGTGGTATTTTTTCAGCCTTTGGCGGCAGCAGTGATGAAAAGCATGCCAGTGTTTCTAAGGAGACCGTGGAGGCTATTATTGATGCAATGGAGCAGATGTCTTCAGTAAAAACAGGTGCTCTGATTGTTATGGAACAGGATGTACGTCTGGGTGAGTACGAGCAGACCGGTATTCCGGTGGATGCAGTTGTAACATCCCAGCTTTTGATTAATATATTTGAACATAATACGCCTTTGCATGATGGTGCGGTGATCATTCGCAACAACCGAATTGTGTCTGCCACATGCTATCTGCCCTTGTCCGATAATATGAATATCAGTAAGGCCATGGGTACCAGACATCGTGCGGCTTTGGGTATGAGCGAGGTGTCCGATGCCAAGATTCTGGTGGTTTCGGAAGAAACCGGTGCCATGTCCATGGCAGAGGGCGGCAAGATTACAAGGCATATCGATCGGGCCTTTATCATGAAGCAATTTGCCACGGAGCCCCAGGAGAAGAAGACTTCTGCACTGCGCCGTAAGATTCAGGAGCATCGGGAGAAGGGAGGAAAGAACAATGCTTAAAAAGATAAAAAAGTTTTTTTCCACCAACCTGTTGCTGAAGGCCTTTTCTTTGATCTTTGCCTTTTTCGGATGGCTGATTATCGTGAATCAGCAAGATCCGGTGATTGATGAGACAATAAACGACATTCCGGTGACAATTCTCAATGAAAGTTATTTTGAGGATCGCAATCAGTTTGTTACGGTGGAATCAGAGATGCTGGTGGACGTAACGGTAACCGGCCGACGTTCCATTGTAGAAAATCTGGATAAAGAAGACTTTACCGCCACGGTGGACTATTTGTCCGTAGTACCGGAGGAGGGAAAGGGCGCGATTCAGTGCAGCGTAAATGACCGTTCTGTAACGGTTAAACGACAAAGTGTGTCCTTTATTAAACTAACGGTAGAAGATATTATCACTAAAGAATTTGGAATTCAGCTCTATACCGAGGGAACCCCCGGCGATGGATATCTGGTTGTAGAAGGGGACAACTATGCAATTTTGGAGCCTTCCACCGTTATCATTACCGGACCGGAGAGCCAGATTAACAATTTGGAAGAGGCTTTTGTCACGGTGGATGTGGACGGGGCCCAGGAAGATGTATCCGGAAAGGGTAAAGTCATTGAGTTCCGTACAAAGAACGGTGATATAATGGTGCTGGATGAGCTGGACAGCGTGACAGACTATTCTGCCAAGATGATGAGCCAGCTGAGTGTGCCCGTATATCAGATCATGGAGATTCCGCTGGCAGAGGTGAAGCTGGTGGAGGATGAAAAGAGCGACTATTATGTGGAGAGCAGCAGTATGTCCGTGAGCAGCGTTAAGCTGTACGGACCGACCGCTATTTTGGAACGAATCAACTATTTGATGTTGGATCAGGTGGTGACATCCGGCAAGACGGAAACTTTCGATAAAGTGTATAATCTGGAGAGCATCTGCAGTAAGCTCAGTCAGCGTTACGACGTGTTGATCGGTGTGCCGGAGGGTACGCCTAACGAGATTGTGCTGACCGTCAACATGGTGGCCAAGGAGATCCGCCCCTATGAGATACCTGTGGAGAAAGTTACATATCAGAACCTGGCAGAGGGGATGATTTGTACATTTGAGCCGAAGGCGTTGACGATTAAGCTGCAGGGTAAGCCGGAAGCACTGGATACCATCAAGGCCGAAGACATTCAGGTGCTGGTGGATCTGGCGGAGCTGACCGAAGTCGGCACTTACGAGGTTAATGTGACCTATGTCGTTCCTAGTGTGGCAGGGGTCAAGATGACCGAGGCACCCGAGAAGGTGACCCTCACCCTTGCAGAAGCAATGACCGCTCTGGCTGAAGTGGACGATACGACGAAAGAATAATTACAGGAGGAATCATACGTGCCTAAGTTTTATAAAAAAGGAATCCTGGAGTATGTCCGTTCCCACTGGGGAAAGGACCACAGCGACAATGAACTGCGGGATGACATAAATTTCCATGACATGGAAGAGTTCTATGTATCCATGATGAAAAGAGCAGACTGGATTCTGGATGACCAGACCTGGAATGACATGGAGATGAACCGAGTGTTCTGTAAATTAGAACGCACCTATTCCATGCCCGGTCAGCAGATGCTTTACAACATGCTGCGTACTTTGATTTTTGAAGAAGAAGAATTAAAGCGCCGTGATAAAGTGATGGATTTCCTGCTGCACAATCGTGAACTGCGGGAAAGATTTCCTGCCTGATGTTTTACATCGGAAAGGTGGAATACGACGGCGCAGCCTCTCTGCTGTTTAAGGGAATCCCCAAGCTGCCGGAGAGTTCTAACTGGGCCAATGGTCTGGCCATCGCGATGCTGGCATCCCTAGTTGCCATTCCTTTCTTTGGATTAAACGGTATGATTGCGGCGATCGCCATGTTTGTAACCAATACCGTATATCATCAAAAGTTCAATAAGCAGACAGAGGCCACCATGCCCGGTGTACAGTACATTGCCCGGATGCTGGCTATCGCCGAAGAGTTGGGCAATATGGAGATTCCCCAGCTGGATAAATATTACCTCAGCTTTTTCCGTAAGTGCGTGAACAAGTGTGGTATCATTAAGAAAAAGGCTGGGGGTTTGGGCGGAAGCGGAGACCCCATTGGTATTCTGGAATATATCAAGATTTTGTTCCTGACCGAGGACCGAGCATTCATCCGCAGCATCAAATATATCGAAGAGTTCGCGCCGGTACTGCGTGTGCTGTACCGTAAGCTGGGTGAACTGGATGCTCTGATGTCCATGGCTTCATACCGCCGAGGCCTGCGCCGCATGTGCAAGCCCGTATTTGTGGAGGAGCCCAAGTACTTTAAGGTGGAAAACATCACCCATCCGCTGCTGCCTAAGGGTGTGGCCAACTCCCTGGAAATGACCGGCGGCAATGTGGTCATCACCGGTTCCAACATGTCCGGTAAGTCCACATTCCTGCGAGCACTATCCACCGGAGCGGTAATGGCCCAGACTTTCTACACCGTTTGTGCCGATTATTACGAGGCGTCCTTCTTTAACATATTGACCTCCATCAGTCCCAGCGACGACTTGATGGAAGGCAAGAGTTATTATATGGCTGAAGCCGAGGCACTGCTACGAATGGTGCAGGTTCTGGAAGAAGATCGCACCTCTCTTCTGATGATTGACGAAATCTTCCGTGGGACCAACCCCATTGAGCGCGTGGCCGCTGCATCAGCGCTGTTGTCCTATTTGGCACGTCACAATACCATGGTTATCGTGGCAACCCACGACATCGAAATCACCCAAAAGGTGGCGGACCAGTATACAAGTTATCATTTCAGCGAAAATGTCACTAAGGAGTCCCTTAGTTTTGACTATAAGCTAAAACCCGGTGTGCTGCGGGTGCCCAACGGTATTCGAATTCTGGAATATCTGGGATATCCCGAAGAAATCACCGAGGAAGCGTTCCGGGAAACCGGTTATGTGGGCCTGAAAGCTCCCGAAGAAGAAACCACAACTACACAGGAGGATGATTCAAATGAGTAAGAAGACTTTACAGGAAATGCAGCCGCTGGCCAGCGTATTAAATGTGGATATTGTCTGCGAATGCGGACAGACCCATCGTGCTGACATCGACGCCGTTGTCATTGGCCGTGGTGCCATCGACTATGTACCGGAGATGCTGATCCAGCGCAATCTGAAGACGGTTTTGATGCTGGAAGATGCCAATACCCATAAGGCCGCCGGTGCGCAGGTTGCGGAGATGATCCAAAAGGCCGGTTTGACCGTCTATGAGCATATCTTTGACCGGGGAAATGAATGGCTGTGTGCAGATGATCACGCCATCGCCGAAGGTATCGAAGTATTCAAGGCTTGTCCGACGACACCGGACGTGGTAATCGCCGTAGGATCCGGTACCCTGAATGACCTGGGTAAGGCCATCGCTGATGGCGCCGGCAAGGTTCCCCAGTGGATCATTGGTACTGCCGCATCCATGGATGGTTATGCCTCCACCGTTGCAGCCCTGACCCTGAACAACATGAAGACCAATGGCTATTTTGATCCTCCCAAGGTTATCATTGGCGACACCGCCATCATGAGCAAGGCTCCCAGAGCCATGACCGTAGCCGGTATCGGCGACATGGCCGCTAAGTATA
>JAFUJY010000262.1 GCA_017467985.1 Bacillota bacterium | reverse complement strand
TGGATATACATTTTTCATAGTATGCACGCCATACACGAGGCTCTGAATTTCAACAAACATAGATTTGGATGAGCGTTCTTTCATCCAGGTGGTAAAAAAGTCGGTCCAGGCCTGTAAATGTTCTTTGACGGTTCCGCCTTTGGCCAGAATTTCATCACCGCGGCCATAACGAGTTAAGATCAACAGGAATTGCCACAGTGCAGAACTTTTTTGTACATGATGATTTTCACTGTCACGAATATGCCAAGTCATATGAGGACGACTATCTGACTTTTCAAAATCCGAAAGGTCGTGCTTAGTTAGGCAAATATAACATAAGCACGACCTTTTGTCAATCTTTTGGGTATTAGAATTTCAACAACATTTCCTCACCGTCAAAGGTGATCTTGATTTCTTTGCCGTTCCAAGCACCGTTTACGAAGGGGCTGCGGAAGCTGATTTCCGGCTTCTTAACATAATATTCGCCATCAATGGTAGAATCCTTGCTATCGGCATTGGTTACCATCACAAAATCATGACCATACAGAGAATGATACTTCATTACAGCATCTTCCCAGACAGGCTCATCCAGGGCCAGTACAGCCTTTTGGAAGTCTTCAAAAGTAGCATAAGTGGACTCATCCGCGGTCTCCACGATAACCGGAGAACCGGGAATTTCACAGCGCAGCCACTGACCTCCAATATAGTGGTCATTTTCCCAAGACCAACCACCTTGGCAAACCTTGACAGCAGCCCAGGCCTTACCACAATAGGTAAAGAACCAACCATCTTTTTCGATAGCGTGTTCTCTTACACCACCGGCCTCGGAGAAGAAGACTCGCATGGGGGAGAAGGAGGTCTGCTGGCAGTGGAAACCGGCTGCACGGGCAGAAGACCAGTAGGTAGGACCGTTATTGGGGTTCATAAAACGCTGGGTAATCAGTGTGCCTTCCTTCTGCATACTCCAGAAGGCGTTAAAACCAACGGTGGGCAGAGTGGACTGGAGGTTATGCTTTTCATCCGGTTCGGGGATGGGCAGCAGCTGAGCATTATGCTCCGGATAAACCACACCCTGATAACGGTTCTGGGTACTGATCAGACACCAGTCGGGCTGGGTCAGCTGAGGACACATGAGAGTGCCCACGATATAATTGGGGGTACAATAGCTGTAGCGGTAGATATGTCCCCAATTGGTGTCAAAACGATAGTGGGGGAAGTGATCCTGGAAAGAGGCGCGGCCAAAGGGTCTGGTTTCAGTGGTATATGTACCGCGTTTTTCGGGACAAGTGGCCAATTTAACGATTATCTCGGGGAGGCGATAGTCGCTGTCCAGTATGACATAGTCCATTTCAATGGGTTTGCGGAACTCACCCAGACCGGTATAATACCAGGCCCAGTCACGGGAAGAGGAATTGGTGTGAATAGCGCTAGTGGGATACATACGAGATTGTCCGCCACCCAGGTTGCCGTTCAACTGTTCTTCAGCCCAGCGAGCCCAGAACAGTGTGATAAAATCACCGGTTTTTTTGCGTAGTTCCGGATCAGGAGCAAAGTCATACAGCGGATACAGATTCTTCATAGTTTCAGTACCATAAACGCGGCTATTGATTTCAACAAACAGAGAGTGACCGGCACGCTTGGTCATCCAAGTGGAGAAGAATTCACTCCAAGCATCAAAATGCTCCTGTACGGTACCACCGTAGCTTAAAACTTCGTTTCCGTAGCCGTACTTGATCAGGATCAGCAGGAACTGCCAGATGGCAGAGTTACGCTGTACATGATGATTTTCACTTTCGTAAATATTCCAGGTAACCATGTGCTGGCAAACCGCATTGGTCAGCTGAGAGTTTTCGGAGCAATAAAGCAGAATCAGTTCCAGGAAAATCTTCTCGGCTTCGGGAGTAACCAGGCCGGGCTCTTCAAACCCCAGGGTGCCGTAACGCAGTACGCTGCGGCAAATTTCGCTGATGTTCCAGTAGAAGGAATCACGATCATCCCGCACGTCTTTGTTCTCCAGATAAAACTGGCTGTTGCGGATGATGGCGTCATTGGCATCAGCGTAAAATTCAGTCTCCCGATTGTGGAATACACGGATTACGAAATGGGCAATCTCTCGGGAAAAGCTGCGGGCAACCCGGGGGTGACCTTCGAAAACTGGGGGGTCAACGGGTAGATGTACCAGCGGCGCACCCCGGCGGGATTCCCAACCTTGTTTAATGCGTTCTTCTTGTAAAGTCATTGCAAAATCCTCCTTGTATAATAGGAAAAGTTTTTTTATCTTATATCCAGGACCAGTTTCTGGCCGGAAAATGAGATCGTAATAAGAGCGTTACCCCAGTCACATTGGATGAAGGGGCTGTAGAAACTGTAAGGGATTTTCTTGGCGTAGTACTCACCGTCAATGGTGGAATGACCATCTTCATCCGTCAGGAAAATGAAGTCATGACCATATAAAGAATGATAGTGCAGCGCAGACCCCTGCCACTGGGGAGCCAGCTGACAGACTGCCGCCTGGAATTCTTCGAAGGAGGGGAAGCGAGAGGTGTCGGCGGTTTCAATAATCACCGGAGCCCCGGGAACTTCACAGCGCAGCCACTGGCCGGGCATATAAGGATCATCCTCCCAAGAAGCACCGCCTTGACAGATTTTGACAGCGGCATAGGCATCACCGCAATAAGTGAAGTACCAGCCATCCTTTTCCACTGCATGATCACGAATGCCACCGGCTTCAGAAAACCACACCCGCATGGGAGAAACATGATGAATGTCGCAGTGGAAACCGGCTGCCTCCGCCGAGGACCACCAAATCGGTCCATTGTTGGGATTCAGGAAACGCTGGGTAATCAAAGTTCCTTCGCACTGCTGACTCCAAAAAGCATTGAAAGCAACGGTGGGACGCACAGAATGCAGGTTATGCAGTTCGTCGGATTCAGGCAAAGGAATCAAACAGGCATCAGGGGTGGTGAAAGTAACGCCCTGATAACGATTTTGAGAGCTAATCAAACACCAATCCGGTTTGGTCAGCTGGGGACACATTAAGGTACCCATGATATAATTGGGGGTACAATAGGTGTAACGGTAGATATGTCCCCAATTCGTATCCGGACGATAGTGAGGATAATGATCATCGGAGGCAGCTTTACCAAAAGGTCGGCTTTCGGTAACATAATAGCCGCGTTTTTCAGGGGACTGAATCATATCCACAACCAATTGGGGCAGACGATAGGAACTATCTAAAAGAATATATTCCATGCGCTGAGGCGGTAAAAAATCGCCTAACCCGGCATAATACCAGGCCCAATTCTGTACTTCGCTGCCGGTTTTCAGGGCTTGTTCGGGGTAGATGCGTGTCTGAGCACCGCCCTGGATGGAATCAATCTGTTCTTCAGCCCACAATGCCCAAAACAGTGTGATAAAATCGCCGGCCTTGCGGCGCAGTTCCGGATCGGGAGCAAAGTCATACAGGGGATAAATATTTTTTATAGTGTGGATACTATAACATTTGCTGTGAATCTCTACGAACATGGAATGGGCGGCACGCTGGGTCAGCCAAACGTGAAAATAATCGGTCCAGGCCTGAAAATGCTGAGAGACTGTGGCGCCATCGGCGATAACTTCATTTCCTTTTCCGTAGCGAATCAATATAAACAATAACTGCCACAACGCAGAAATGCGCTGAATATGGTGATTTTCACTTTCATAAATGTGCCAGGATGTCATATTGTCACATTGAGCATCAGTCAATTTGGAGATATCGTGACAATATCCATGGGCCATTTCTAAAAATGAAGATTCAGCTTCGGGATGAATCAGTCCGGATTCGTCACTGCCCAGCGCACCGTAGCGCAGCACTGCACGACATAACTCACCGATGTGCCAGTAAAAAGAATCACGGTCATCCCGCACATGGGTGTTTTCGATGTAAAATTGACAATGACGGAGCAGTGCCCGATTGGCCTCTTCATAAAACTCCGTCTCGCGGTTGTGAAAAACCCGCAGTACAAAAGTCGCAATATAATAGGAAAAATCTTGTGCCCAACAGGGGTGGCCGGCAAACATAGGTGGCTTGATAGGAGCATAATAGACATTTTCTCCCCGGCGGGATTCCCAGCCATGGAGAATACGTTCCTCCTGAGTGTGCAGCATGAGTGTGACCTCCTGAATTATATATGTTTAGGTTGAATTTACCATAATTGACGGGATCTGTCAATACAAGAAAAGATAGAATATTTTTTAAAAAAAGCAAAAAGTGCTTGACAAATGTGTCGAAAAGTCGTATACTACAATAGTATGCGAAGTTTGCCCTGCGCACTTTTGCTGCGCAGATTCATAATTCGCAGTTTCTCTGGTTGGCTGCAACACAACAGAGTACTATCAAAACAGGAGGTGTAGATATGCCTACTTTTAACCAGTTGGTAAGAAAAGGAAGACAGGTTAGCGTTAAGAAGTCTACCGCACCTGCTCTGCAGAAGGGTTGGAACTCCTTGCACAAGAGTGCAACTGATCTCTCTTCTCCCCAGAAGCGTGGTGTTTGTACAGTTGTAAAGACTGATACTCCTAAGAAGCCTAACTCCGCTCTTCGTAAGATCGCCCGTGTACGTCTGAGTAATGGTATCGAAGTAACCGCATATATCCCCGGTGAAGGCCACAACCTGCAGGAGCACAGTGTTGTTCTGATTCGTGGCGGCCGTGTTAAGGATATGCCCGGTGTACGTTATCATATCATCCGTGGTACACTGGATACTGCCGGCGTTGCTAAGCGTAAGCAGGCCCGTTCCAAGTACGGTGCTAAGCGCCCGAAGTAATTCATTATTAATAAGTAAAAATTGTTTCTAATTTCAATACGCAATTATAGTATTTGTGCGAAGTGCGATAGTACCGACACGTCAGTTGCAGCGGTAGGGGAACTGTGCTTGGAGCGCGAATCACAGCGTATGTGAGTACCGTTAAGCTTGAAAGAAGCTTGCGAATTAATCCTAAAATTGATTAAGGAGGGAAGAATCGTGCCTAGAAAAGGACATGTATCCAAGAGAGAAGTTCTTCCGGATCCGTTGTATGGCAGCAAGGTAGTTACCAAGCTGATCAACAACATCATGCTGGATGGTAAGAAGGGTGTTGCACAGAAGATTGTGTACGGTGCCTTCAGCCGTGTAGCGAACAAGACCGGTAAGGACGCAATGGAAGTATTTGAGACGGCTCTGAATAACATTATGCCGGCTCTGGAAGTAAAAGCAAGACGAGTAGGTGGTGCTACCTACCAGGTACCGATGGAAGTTCGTCCGGAACGCCGTCAGACACTGGGTCTGCGTTGGCTGACCACTTATTCTCGTAAGCGTAGTGAGAAGACCATGGAAGAGCGTCTGGCCAATGAAATCATGGACGCTGCTAACAATGCAGGTGCTTCTGTTAAGAAGAGAGAAGATACGCATAAGATGGCTGAGGCCAACAAGGCGTTTGCTCACTTCCGTTTCTAAGTTAATAGGAGGAATATACTTTGGCAAGAGAATATTCGCTGGAGAATACCAGAAATATTGGTATTATGGCTCATATCGATGCTGGTAAGACCACATTGAGTGAACGTATTCTGTTCTACACCGGTAAGACCCATAAGATCGGTGATACCCATGAGGGTACCGCTACCATGGACTGGATGGAGCAGGAGCAGGAGCGTGGTATTACCATCACCTCTGCTGCAACCACTTGTTTCTGGAAAGAGAATCGTATTAACATCATCGATACCCCCGGCCACGTAGACTTTACTGTAGAAGTAGCTCGTTCTCTGCGTGTACTGGACGGTGCAATCGGTGTATTCTGTGCTAAGGGCGGCGTTGAGCCCCAGTCTGAAACCGTATGGCGTCAGGCAGATGAATATCATGTACCCCGTATGGCGTTCGTTAACAAGATGGACATCATGGGTGCTGATTTCTACAACGCAGTTGAAATGATGAAGGAGCGTCTGGGTGCTAATGCAGTGCCGATTCAGCTGCCCATCGGTAAGGAAGACGAGTTCAAGGGTATCATCGATCTGATGACCATGACCGCTTTCATCTACAACGATGACAAGGGTCTGGATATTACCGAGACTGAGATTCCTGCTGATATGGAAGATGATGCACAGCTGTGGCATGAGCAGATGGTAGAAGCTATCTGTGAGACCGATGACGATCTGATGATGGCTTATCTGGAAGGCGAAGAAGTTACCGTTGAGGAACTGAGAGCTGCTCTGCGTAAGGCTGTTTGTGGCGTTAAGATTATCCCTGTTATGTGCGGTACCGCATATCGTAACAAGGGTGTTCAAAAGCTCCTGGATAACGTAATCGCTTACATGCCGTCACCTCTGGACAAGCCTGCTATCGAGGGTACCAAGCCCGACAGCGACGAGAAGGATTGCCGTCATGCATCCGACACTGAACCTTTCTCCGCTCTGGCATTTAAGATTGCTGTTGACCCCTTTGTTGGTAAGCTGGCATTCTTCCGTGTTTACTCCGGTACCGTAAATGCTGGTTCCTACGTTCTGAACTCTGTAAAGAATAAGAAGGAACGTATGGGTCGTATCCTGCAGATGCACGCTAACAAGCGTCAGGATCTGGATACCGTTTACTCCGGTGATATCGCTGCTGTAGTTGGTCTGAAGTTCACAACTACCGGTGATACTCTGTGTGATGATCAGCATCCTATCATTCTGGAATCCATGGTATTCCCGGAACCCGTTATCTCTGTTGCTATCGAGCCCAAGACCAAGGCTGGTCAGGAAAAGATGGGTATTGCGCTGGCTAAGCTGGCAGAAGAAGACCCCACCTTCCGCACCTACACCGATCAGGAAACCGGTCAGACCATTATCTCTGGTATGGGTGAGCTGCATCTGGAAATTATTGTAGATCGTCTGCTGCGTGAGTTCAAAGTTGAGGCTAACGTTGGTGCACCTCAGGTTGCTTATAAAGAGGCTCTGGCTAAGGAAGTTGACGTTGAAGGTAAGTTCGTTCGTCAGTCCGGTGGTCGTGGTCAGTATGGTCACTGTAAAGTTCGTTTCTATCCTACCGATCCCAATGGCGACAAGCTGTATGAGTTTGTTAACGCCATCGTCGGTGGTGCAATTCCGAAGGACTACGTTCCTGCTGTTGACAACGGTATTCAGGAAGCTATGCAGAGCGGTGCTCTGGCTGGTTACCCTGTACTGGGTCTGCGTGCAGAGTGTTACGACGGATCTTATCATGAAGTCGACTCTTCTGAAATGGCCTTCAAGATTGCCGGTTCTATGGCATTCAAGGAAGCTATGAGAAAGGGCGGCGCAACCCTTCTGGAGCCTATCATGAAGGTTGACGTTACTGTTCCTGAGGAATACATGGGTGACGTTATCGGTGATATCAACTCCCGTCGTGGTCGTATCGAAGGTATGGATACCCGTAACGGTGCTTCCGTTGTTCACGGTTTCGTACCGCTGGGCGAGATGTTCGGTTATGCTACCGACCTGCGTTCCAGAACCCAGGGTCGTGGTACCTACAGCATGCAGTTCAACTGCTACGAAGCTGTTCCGAAGAGCATTCAGGAAAAGGTACTGGCAAGTAAGGGTAAGTAATTATCAATAGTGTAACAAGCAAGCCTTTTCAGAAATTCTTTATGAATTTTTGAAAAGGGGCTTGCAAAATTTGCCTAAACTCGTTATAATAAGGGTTAGGCGCATAGCAAAAATATATTAGGAGGATATTCAAAATGGCAAAGGCTAAATTTGAAAGAACTAAACCCCATGTTAACATTGGTACCATTGGTCACGTTGACCACGGTAAGACCACTCTGACTGCTGCTATTACCAAGACTCTGAACAAGAGACTGGGTACTGGTGAGGCTGTTGATTTCGCTAATATCGATAAGGCTCCCGAAGAGAGAGAGCGTGGTATTACCATTTCTACTGCACACGTTGAGTACGAGACCAACAATCGTCACTATGCTCACGTTGACTGCCCCGGACATGCTGACTACGTTAAGAACATGATTACCGGTGTTGCCCAGATGGACGGCGCTATCCTGGTAGTAGCTGCTACCGACGGCCCCATGGCTCAGACTCGTGAGCACATCCTGCTGTCTCGTCAGGTAGGCGTTCCTTACATCGTTGTATTCTTGAATAAGTGTGATATGGTTGACGACGAGGAACTGCTGGAGCTGGTTGAGATGGAAGTTACCGAAGCTCTGGACGAGTATGGTTTCGGTGATTCTCCCATCGTTCGTGGTTCCGCTCTGATGGCTCTGGAAGATCCCGAGAGCGAGTGGGGTGACAAGATTCTGGAGCTGTTCGATACTGTTGACAGTTACATTCCTGCTCCCGAGCGTGAGTCTGACAAGCCTTTCCTGATGCCTGTTGAGGACGTATTCTCTATCACTGGCCGTGGTACTGTTGCTACCCGTCGTGTAGAGCGTGGTACTCTGCATGTAAATGATCAGGTTGAGCTGGTTGGTCTGTCCAACGAGCAGAAGAAGCCTTACGTAGTAACTGGTATCGAGATGTTCCACAAGCTGCTGGATGAGGCTCAGGCTGGTGACAACATCGGTGCTCTGCTGCGTGGTATTCAGAGAACTGAAATCGAGCGTGGTCAGGTTCTGGCTAAGCCCGGTACTGTTACTCCTCATAAGAAGTTT
>JAFUJY010000261.1 GCA_017467985.1 Bacillota bacterium | reverse complement strand
GTTAGTTCCCACGAGAGCGAAGATACATCACCTCCATTCTGCTTCCGCAGGACAGAAGGCAACCGTCTTTTTTAACCGCCACTGCCTACAATCATACAAACAGCAAGCAGGTGGCTTCCACATCATTTATTATAAACTGTCCTATTCACCTATGTCAAGCGAACATCATAAATTATCTGCGACAATTTATCACTCGTTCAAGCAAAAAAAGAAACCGTCGAAAATAACTATTTTCAACGGTTTCGTAAGTCTGGGTAACAGGAGTCGAACCTGCGGCCTCTTGAACCCCATTCAAGCGCTCTACCAAACTGAGCTATACCCAGATGCTCTCTCAACGAGCGAATCCTATTATACTACATAGTTTTACATTTGTCAAGAGTTTTTTCAAAAAAATTTATTTTAAATCCAAACATTCATCATGATGTCGATGAACCAGCTGCGCACCGCTTCCAGCGGTACATCCAGCACTCCAAAATACAGCAACGCAATCATCAGTACACTGCCATATTGTTCGAAGCTCATAAAAGTAAAATACCAACGTTCCGGCAAAAGGGCACCCAGCACCTTGGAACCATCCAGCGGCGGAATGGGAATCAGATTAAAGATCGCCAGGCCCAGGCTCAGGATCGCAAAGTAGTCCAGGAACATAATCCAATAACCTACAAAGCCCTCTACCACGCCATTGTTCAGGTAATATAATCCTACAAAGGCACCCAGCGCCAAAAATGACATAATCAAATTCACCACCGGTCCTGCCAGAGCGGTCAGCGCCATCCCCCATTTCGGATTTCTGTAATACCAGGGATTGACCTTAACAGGCTTGGCCCATCCCACATGGAAGGCCACCATACAAACCGTACCCACCAAGTCCAGGTGACGCAGGGGGTTCAGGGACAAGCGGCCGTCCCGTTTTGGTGTAGGATCTCCCATCCAGTGGGAAACCAGACCGTGAGCGGCTTCATGCACCACAATGGCCAGCAAAGTGGCCGGAACAGAATATATCAGAATTCTTATCTGTTCCCATACAATGTGCCATTGACTATTCATCCACATCCACCTTTCCTAAGTATTCTTCCAGGGTAATACCCTGGGTCATGATTTCAGTGGCAGCTTCCACGCCCACATAGCGGAAATGCCACGGTTCATAAATAATCTGAGTAATATCTTCCTTCCCCTTGGGATAGCGCAGGATAAAACCGTATTTATAACAGTTTTCCTTCAGCCACTGGGCTTCGGAGGTCTCTTCATACTCTTCGATCAGCATCTGAAAATCCACCGCACAGATATCCACCGTTAAACCAGTGTTATGTTCACTGGCACCGGGGATCGCCACTTCAGTAGAGGCGATTTCATAGGCCTCTTCATAGCTCAAATCGGGATCTGCCGCCATAACGCGCCAAATCTTATTTTCAAACAGCTCTTTTTGCAGATCCACACTGCGGTATCCGGAGCAGATCAGGAATTCTCTGTCAGAATCCCGCTCTCCATCCTCCAACATTTGAACCAGGCTGTCATAAATACGGGCGTCCACTTCCTCGCCGTGGATGGTGCGAGTCTCGATCTCCATATTCTCGGCCAAGCGATAATTTTTATTCACCAAAATCAGCCGCCAGTCACCCTCGTTGGGATCGATATACATAAATCCATGTCCCGTCACATCCTCCGTGTGGGAAGACTCTTCCTCCTCGGAACTCTCTTCCATAGAACTTTCTTCTTCATAGGAGCTCTCTTCTTCATAAGAACTTTCTTCTTCGTAGTAGGATTCTTCCTCTTGCGAGGACTCCTCCTCTGATGATTCTTCCTCTGAAAGTTCTTCTTCTGATGACTCTTCTTCTGAAGATTCCGGCTGGGAATATTCCTGGGTGATGGAGGACTCTGCCCCGCCGCCATTACGGTTGGGCAGATACTCCAGCAAATACCAGGATAAGAAAACTAACATTAATAATACTGCAAGGATAAACAAAATCGCTCGCCGAAGCAACATGGCTCTTCTTTTTTTACGGGCGGATGAACGGCGCTTTTTCTTTGCCATTTTACAATCCCCTCTCTCTTTGCTCACTCGTTTTTTCTCTATTTACGCTTCTGTCACGCCCACAGCGGTCTTTAACTTTTCATAGTCACCGCGGATGGCATGATACAGATTACCGCCGGTCTGAATGCCCAGCACCTTGCGGAAGAACTGATAAAATTCGTTCTTGGTCTTGGTGGTCAGCAGTGCCTGACCGATGACCTTTTCATACTTGGTCTGTGTCTCGTCCCCATGTCCACCCAATACACCGTGAATACGGTCTAGTACTTCCTGGGGAACTTCTATTTGGTTTACCTTAGCCTTTTTACTCTTGCTGCCTTCCTTACGAGGGCGACCACGGCGCTTGCTCTGCTTTGCTTCTTCCGCCGACTCTTCCTGGGCAGGTTCTTCCTCTACAGGAGATTCTTCCTGGGCAGTTACGGCTTCCTCTACTCCAGGAGTCTCCTCCTGTACCGCCTCGGGCTCCACCATTTCTTCTGCGGGTTCTTCTTCCGGCTCTACCTCAATCACAATCTCCTCTGCAGGAGCTTCCTCTGCAGCCACTTCCGGCTCTTCCACCGGAACTTCTACTACTGCTTCGGGCTCGGCCACTTCCACCTTAGGCTGCTGCTCTGCGGCCATATTGTTCCACTTACGAACCGCCTTCTGGATGGATCCGGCAATCAGCACATGCACATCCAGCGCCCCTGCAGCATGATCCATGAAAAATTCCACCGGGGACAGATATCCATTATCCTGGCTGACGATGCAGAACTGTCCGGCCTTCTCGCTGCCGATCAAAAAGCCCAACAGAGCCACGATCTGGAAGTCCATGGCATTGCGGCCGCTGCGCTGCAAATATACATATTCCACTTCCGCCTTGCTCTTGTTCATAGCCTGTACAGTGGGAATACTCAAAGAATTGGCACTCTCACTGTAAAAAATAAATACGCGGTCTTCGGCTGCCAGGTACTCAATACCCACCAGCCCCTGGTTTTTTACATTTTCCAGGTCGATCAAAAAAGTTCTCATATTATAAACCTTTCTCCATAATATAGTCATCCATTACATAACCGCTGCCGATGTCCGTCACTTCCATACGGGTGATCTCAAAACCGAACTGCAGATATGCTGCGATGCTGCCGTTATTGTGTTTATTGACAGTCAGCCAAATCCTGTCTGCCTTCATCTTATGCCCATAGTCCTGCAAAAATGCCATGACCATGGTGGCCAGCCCCTTACGGCGATAGGGTGCGCCAATATACAATTTGCTCAAAAACAGACGATGTTCCTCCGGCTCGGGATGAATTCCGCAAAAGCCCAGCATATCGCCGGTATTTTGATCTTTGATGGCATAATACTCATAGCCCCTTGCTAGCTGTTCCTTCACAGCTGCAGCGCTCTGGAATTTGTCCACCATATAGTCCACCTGTGCTTTGCCCAATAGCTTGTCGTAATGCTCGTGCCATACGCCTTCCGCAAAGTCTGCTAATTCTGCCACATCATCTTCTGTCACCGGTACCAGAACCGGAGCCAGATCGGCCTTTGCAAATTCTGCCACATCCATTACCTGGCCATGATGTAAGCGGGAGTATTCTGCTGCCAGGGCCATATAATGGCTCTCCACGGACTTCTCAATGGAAGTCAGAGCCTGGCCATCTTTCCCCTCCACCATATCCAGCAGGTCCAGAACCAGGCGGTTATCTCCGCCACCGTGACCGCTAAAGTCATTGGACAGCTTGCTGATATCCACCACTTCTGTCTCCTGTCCGAATACAGTAATCTCAACGCGCTTGGCATTCATATCTCCCAGGATTTCGCCCCGTGTACCCATAATTTTGATGGTACGGCCACCATTATTGAAGGCGCTCATAGTAAAGGACATACTGGAACCATCTTCCATCTCCATATTGACCACCTGATGATCCACCACATCATTGTCGCAGTGGTAAACACAGCGGCCATAGGGACTGGTCTTCAGAGCCTCCTGCATACGTTCCTCTGTGGGATTGGCAACCACAATATTGGCCGGCCAGCCGGTATTTCCATGGCGCACACCGGTACCTTCCCGAGTGATATAAATTTTATAGGCATCATAAGGACACTGCTCCCTCACGGTGCAGTCCATACAACGCTCTGCACTGCCTGCAGGCGCATTCTCCGGTCTAAAATGCATGAGACTGCCAAAGGAACTGATGTACTTACACCGTTTCCCCGACAACCACAGCAAAATATCCATGTCGTGACAGCTTTTTTGCAGAATCATAGGGCTGCTCAGATCACTGTTGCGCCAGTTGCCCCGAACAAAACTATGGGCCTGATGCCAGTATCCCACATTCTCCACCGCTTGGATGGTGGCAATTTCACCGATTTTTCCGGAAGAAATGGTCTCGTGCAGAAACTGATAAAAGGGGGTGTAGCGCAGCACATGGCAGACAACCACCTTTCTGCCGAACTTTCTGGCCGCAGCTTCAATCTCGCGGCACTGGGAAAGCACGGGAGAAATGTGCTTCTCCAAGAGCAAATCGTATCCCCGCTCCAATGCCTTCATGGCATGGTCATAGTGCTGGCGGTCCTGGGTACAGATGAACATAACATCCGCCAGTTTCTCCTGCTCCAGCATCTTTTCAGCGGATTCAAAACACATTTCCTCCGCCACATGATACTCTCTGCGTACTTCTTCAACCTTCTCCGGTACAATATCAGCGATGGCCACAATCTTCATCCGTTCGGGAAACAGATGCTGACACTTGGCATAGGTATCCTTACCCCGTCCGCCCAGGCCACTGATGGCAACAGTAATCATTAGATAACAACTCCCTTTTGCAGTATGATGTTGGCGTAAAGCGCACTTTCGCCGGTAGCCACTACAGCATAACAGGTTTTGGACTTATCATAAAACGCAAAACGCTCGATGGTACCGATCACGGACTCTCCACGCTCATCTGCGTCGCTGATCAATTTCTTATAAGTGTCCCAAATGGGGGTTTCCACGTTGTCGCCGGGCACAACTTCCATCAGCTCCACGGGATGCTCCACATAAGTGTCCAGAGGGAACACCTGCAAAATAGCTTCTAACAATTCGGGAACACCATGTCCGTCACAACGGATTACAATGGCATCCTTACCCATGGTCTCCGCCGGGAAATTACCATCGGCCAAAACAATGCGGTCACTATGACCCATTTCACATAACACCTTCAACAGCTCAGGGGATAAAATCTTCGGAATTCCTTTTAACATAACCAAAATTCTCCTTTCTGATAAAAATACGGCGGAGGATTTCGCCTCCGCCGCCTCCATTTTACATAGAGATTATAACATTTTCATCTTCATCCTGCAAGGGGATAAAATATAATTATTTGTACATCGGGCCATATGCGGCACAAGCACGGTAATCCTGACCCTCAACATCCATACCAAATGCATTCCAGCAAGCGGGACGGAAGATCTTTTCTTCCGGAACATTGTGCATGCAAACCGGGATACGCAGGATAGAGCACAGAGTGATCAGATCAGCACCAATATGTCCATAGGTGATGGCGCCATGGTTAGCACCCCAGTGGTTCATTACTTCATAAGCGGAGCTGAATGCACCCTTACCGGTCAGTCTGGGAGCAAACCAGGTACAAGGCCAGGTATAGTCCGTTCTCTTCCACAGAGTATCAGAAACCTCCTCAGGCAGGGCTACGGTATAACCTTCAGCCAACTGCATTACGGGGCCAATCCCCTTAACGATATTCAGACGCATCATGGTTACAGGCATCTCGCTCTTGGTCTCGAAACGAGAGGAATAGCCGCCGCCGCGGAAATATCCCTGGTCAGCAGGGTTCCAGGTGGTGGCATCCATACAAGCCTTCTGGTCAGCGTCTGTCATCTCCCAGAAATGCTTCATAACAGCTTCGCCATTCTCATCCTTTACTTCGCCGCAGGCATCCAGACAAGCTGCACCAGAGTTGATCAGGTGGATAAAGCCCTGTGACTCCTTGGCCTTACCTTCGATATCATAACCGGTAGCTTCCTTTACAGCCTCAGGGCTCCAGTAAGTACGAACGTCAGCAAAAATCTGAGCACGGTTGGTCAACAGCTTACCAAACAGCATGGTTACGCCATTCAGAGTATCGTTCTCAGTGGCCAAAATATAAGGCTCACGAGCACCTTCCCAGTCAAAGGAAGTGTTCAGCATGGACTCTGCAAAGTCCGCATTGGGATAGAAGTCAGTCCACTGTCTCTGTCCCTGGAAGCCACCGGCGATGGCATTGTGACCTACCATCTCCTCTTCACGACCCTCGGGCAGATCCTTCTGACCGTTGAACAGATCCTTGATAATGCACATCATCTTAACAACGAACTCCCAATCCGCATCCTTCTCTTCCCGAGACTTCTGAGCTTCCTCCGGATTCTTATCAAAGCCTTCTTTGCAGTATTCCTTCACCCAAGCCATAGCCTTTTCATACTCAGCCTGGCTATAGATGCCCTGCTCCATACGACGGATGATCTCCACCTCGTCCACGGACTCAACACGCATACCCAAGTATTCTTCGAAGAACTCAGGATTAATAATGGAACCGGCAATACCCATACAAATAGAACCAATCTGCAGATAGGACTTACCGCGCATGGTGGCTGCAGCAATGGCTGCACGGCCAAAACGCAGCAGCTTTTCCTGTACATCAGCAGGAATGTCAGTAGCATCCGCAGCCTGTACATCGCGGCCATAGATGCCAAATGCGGGCAGACCCTTCTGGGCGTGACCAGCCAAAACGGCGGCCAAATATACGGCACCGGGACGCTCCGTTCCATTAAAGCCCCAAACGCCCTTAATGGTCATGGGATCCATATCCATGGTCTCGGAACCATAGCACCAGCAAGGTGTAACAGTCAGGGTGATATCCACACCCTCTTTCTTAAACTGGGCAGCACACTGGGCAGCCTCAGCCACACGACCAATGGTAGTGTCAGAAATGACAACCTTAACCGGCTCGCCGTTGGAGTAACGCAGATTCTTTCTAAATAATTCAGCCGCAGCCTTTGCCATATTCATGGTCTGCTCTTCCAGAGACTCACGCACCTTCAGCATACCGCGTCTGCCATCAATTGTGGGACGAATACCAATTACGGGATAATCGCCAATCAGTCTATTCTCAGCCATTATAATATACCTCCTGTAGAGATGTTTTATATCCCTATTATACCGCAAGATTCTGCTAAACTCAAGACAATATTGTGGGATAAAATAAAAAATCCCGCCCTCTCCCGGGCGGGATTGCATTCTTAATTAGTGATACTTGGGCAGATAATCGCCGTGGGCGTCGATCAACTCGTCTACCATCTTCTTGATAGTGTCGATGTCCAGTTCGCTTCCGGTATGAGGATCCAGCATAGCAGCTTGATAAATGTGCTCCTTCTTCAGGGTTCTGGCAGCCTCGATGGTCAGCAGCTGTACATTGATATTGGTCATATTCATGGCAGCCAACTGAACGGGCAGACGACCTACATGGCAGGGATGAACACCATAACCATTGACCAGACAGGGAACCTCTACACAGGCGTCCTCCGGCAGGTTGGTGATCAGATGACCGGTATTCAGCACGTTGCCGCCGATCTCCAGAGGATTACCGGTTACAATGGCTTCCATAATACGAGAAGCATACTCATGGGAACGCTCATGTTCCTTTACGCCATTCTCCAGCATCTCTGCATATTCTTTCTTCCAGCCGGCAATCTGATTGATGCAGCGTCTGGGATACTCATCCAACGGAATATTGTAGCGCTTGATCAGTTCCGGATACTTCTCCTTGATATAGAACATGTTATACTCGGCGTTATGTTCACTGGACTCGGTACAGTAATAACCAAAATGATTTACATAATCCAAACGAACCTTGTCCTTAAAATCAGGATCGGCCATCTTCTCCGGAATGCGCTTCTTAATCTCAGGATACAGATCATTGCCATACTTATCCTTGATCTCCAGCAGCCAGCCCATATGGTTGATACCAGCGATCAGTTCCTTACGACCTTCCAGCTTATCTTCCATACCCAGTTCGGTCAACAGACGTTCAGAGCAAACCTGTACACTGTGGCACAGACCTACGGTCTTGATGGGGGTATAACGCAGCATGTAGCCGGTCAGCATTGCCATGGGGTTGGTGTAATTGAGGAATAATGCGTCAGGACACACCTCTTCCATATCTTTGGCAAAATCAGCCATAACCGGAATCGTACGCAGAGCACGCATGATACCGCCAATACCCAGAGTGTAAGCAATGGTCTGTCTCAGACCATATTTCTTAGGAACTTCAAAGTCAATGATGGTACAAGGATCATACAGACCAACCTGAATAGCATTGACAACAAAATCAGCGCCACGCAGGGCTTCTTTACGATTTTCCACACCATGATAGCACTCAATCTTACCATAGCCGCCCTTGGCCTTACGCATAGCCTCCAGAATTACACGACTCTGCTCCAGACGCTCAGCATCGATATCATACAATGC
>JAFUJY010000260.1 GCA_017467985.1 Bacillota bacterium | reverse complement strand
TAACGATCCTCTGCCAGGGACAGTTCCTGAAAACGGTGGAACATACGCTCGGCCTGCTCCAAAGATGGAAAATCAGGAATCATATAGGTCTGCTTAATCCGGTCGTTGGTTAACAGAGCCAGTAAGGCATCCTTATCATGCAGGGAAAAGGGCTTTAGTACCAGCCGCTGGGTTTGGATGTGTACGCTCATGGTTTTCTCCTTTGGAAGTAATGATAATTTATTATAACGCAGGAACCGGGAAAAGTAAACCATTAGCCCCGGCGTTTTTCGTAAATTGTGGCAATCCAGAGGATGAGCTGATAAAAAGCAACGGCCAATAGGCAGAGGATGAGGATGCTCAAGATGACCCAGTTCATCTTAAAAATCTGACTTCCATAGATGATCAAGTACCCCAGGCCCGCCTTGGCGGAGAGGAATTCACCGATGATGACGCCGATCAGACACAGGCCAATATTGACCTTCAGCACATTCATGAGTACGGGGATATTCCCCGGCAGCAGAATTTTGGTGAGGATCTGCCGCTTGGTGCCGCCAAAGGAGCGGATCAGCGTGAGTTTATCCGGATCCACGGACAGAAAGCCGTTCAGCATGGTCAAAATGGTAGAAACGATGGTCAGTGAAATGGATGTGATCAGGATGGACTTAGTGGTGTTACCGAACCATACGATGAGGATGGGCGCCAAGGCGGATTTGGGCAAGCTGTTCAGCGCCACCCAGTAGGGTTCGCTGATATCCCGCACCCGGGGACACCACCACAGCAGAACGGCAATAATAATGCCCAGGATGGTACTGATCATAAAGCTGAGCAAAGTTTCATACAGGGTAATGCCAGTATGCAGGAAAATAGATCCGTCCCTGACCATGTCAATAAAGGTGTGCCACAGCGCCACCGGCGAGGAAAAAATAAAAGTATCCAGCCAGCCGACACGAGCAGAGAACTCCCACAGTGCCAGGAAAAGAACCAGTACGGCAATGCGGCCAAGGGTAATGACATGGGCGCGAATGCGAAGGTCTTTTAGATATTGTTCACGACTTGCCATGATGATCAACTCCTTCCATTTGGACCATGGCCTGCCAAATCTGCTGAAAATAGGTCTGAAATGCGGGATGGCTGCGTACCGACAAAGGGGTACGGTCCGGTCCGAAGTCCGTCCTGATATCGTACATAATCCGTCCCGGTCGGGCAGACAGTACCATAACGCGGTCTCCTAGGCTGATTGCCTCGGAAATATCATGGGTCACCAACACCGCCGTTTTGCCGCTTTGCCGCAGAATCTGCCAGATCTCATCTGCAACGGTGATGCGGGTCTGATAATCCAGGGCAGAAAATGGTTCATCCAGCAGTAACAGCTCTGGCTGCAGTGCCAGTGTACGCACCAACGCCGCCCGCTGGCGCATGCCGCCGGAAAGCTGAGAGGGACGGTGCTCCATAAAGTCTCCCAGGCCATATTGTCGTAGCATCTGACGTACATTTTCTTGATTTTTGTCATTCATGGCACCTCGGATCTCCAGCCCCAGGCAGGCATTGGAAAAAATACTGCGCCATTCCAACAGATGATCCCGCTGAAACATGTACCCCACCGGATGAGAAGCTTGGGTATGCAGGGTGATGTGTCCCTGATCGGGTATTGCTAATCCTGCGACCAGCGATAAAAGTGTGGATTTGCCGCAGCCAGAAGGCCCGACAATGCTGACAAATTCGCCCTTTTCCACGGAAAAGCTGATGTCAGCCAGTGCCGGCGTATCAGCCTTGGGCGTGTGGTAAGTGTAGCACAGATCGTGAACAGAAAGTAATGCAGCCACGGCAGTACCTCCTTGTGCAAATAGGATAGTATAGGATATTACGGAAGGGGAGAAAAGGTGCGTGGTGATTGACAAGAAGTGTGGGAAAGGATATAATAAAAGTTAGGAGGGAGGAGTTTAATGCTATACTTATCCAACTTTTATTTCCCGTCGGGGGATCGGGAGTTTGATTTTTTCAACAATCTGCAGCGTAGGTGTTTTAACACCTACTATCCCTTTCAGGTGCTGCCCCAAAAGGCCCTGACGGAGCTGTCCTTTGAGCCGATTACGATTTTGTACGGCGGCAATGGTTCCGGTAAGACCACGGTTCTAAATATCATTGCGGAGAAATTGCGGCTGCAAAGGGACACCTTGTATAATCGAACGAATTTTTTTGAGGATTATACAAGACTGTGCGATTACGATCTGGAAGGGGAGATTTCATCGGATAGTCGGATTGTGACCAGCGACGATGTGTTTGATTTTATGCTGAATCTGCGGACCATCAACGCAGGGGTGGATCGGCACCGGGAAGAACTGTACGATGAGTATCAGAATATGAAACGGGCTAAGTTTCAGATGCAGTCGTTGGAGGATTATGATCGCCTGAAAAAGATGAACAGTGCCCGCAGTCGTACCCAGTCCCGATATGTGCGGGAACACAACGCGGCCAATGTGCGGGAACATTCCAATGGAGAGAGTGCGTTTCAGTATTGTACGGACAAGATCACGGAGGATGGTCTGTATTTGCTGGATGAGCCGGAAAACAGCTTGTCGCCCCAGCGGCAGCAGGAACTAGTGAAGTTTATTGAGGATTCCACCAGATTTTTTGGCTGCCAGTTTGTGATTGCTACCCATTCACCCTTTCTGCTTGCCATGCAGGATGCGAAGGTGTATGATATGGACTGCACACCGGTGCAGGTGCGCAGGTGGACAGAGCTGGGAAATGTAAGAACATATTACGAATTTTTCAAAAAGCATGAGGAGGAGTTTAAGAATGAAAAGTATTAAGCCAGGTCGTGGCCCGTCGATGATGGGAGGATTCATGGGAATTGTTGTTGCACTGTTTGGCGTGTTCTGGACGATTATGGCGGTGAGCATGGGTGCCGGATTTATGGGGATTTTCGGTATTATTTTTGTCGTTGTGGCAATCGTGCAGGCTGTGTATAACTTCAAGAACGCCACCGGAAAAAATCGTTATTCGGAGTATGATATTGTGGAGGGGCATGAAGAGGCAGATCCTTTTAACCAGCGTTTTGGTGCCCAGACCAGCAGCGACATTTGGGGACAGACCTCTAGTGTAAGTGAAGACAATCGTTTTTGTCCTTACTGCGGCAATGCGGTAGGAGAGGATTTTGAATTTTGTAATAAGTGCGGTAAGAAATTGCCGTAATGGAGGTACCTATGAGAGATTTTCTGCCCATTTCCCGTGAGGATATGAAAAGCCGCGGGTGGGAGCAAGTGGATTTTGCTTATGTAATTGGGGACGCTTATGTGGACCATTCCTCCTTTGGACCGGCCATTATTAGCCGTATTTTGGAGGCAAATGGTTACAAGGTGGGGATCATCTCCCAGCCGGACTGGAAGGATGATGAGAGCATCAATGTGTTTGGCCGGCCCCGTCTGGGCTTTTTGGTGAGCAGCGGTAATATGGATTCCATGGTGAATCATTATTCCGTGTCCAAGAAGCGCCGTCAGACAGATGCTTATACTCCCGGTGGGGTGATTGGCAAGCGGCCGGATCACGCCACGGTGGTGTATTGTAATTTGATTCGTCATACCTACAAGGATGTGCCCATTATCATCGGCGGTATTGAGGCCAGCCTGCGCCGCTTGGCCCATTATGACTATTGGAGTGACAGCCTGAAGCGCAGTATTTTGCTGGATAGCCAGGCAGATCTGTTGGCATATGGCATGGGTGAGCGTAGTATTGTGGAGATTGCGGATGCCCTTTCCAGTGGTATTGCGGTAAAGGATATCACTTTTGTGGATGGCACGGTGTACAAGACCAAGTCTCTGGAAAGTGTGTACGATGCTGAGTTTTTGCCCACCTATGAGGACCTGAAGGCGGACAAGCTGAATTATGCCAGAAGTTTTTATACCCAGTACTGCAATACGGACCCCTTCAGCGGCAAGCGTCTGGTGGAGCAGTACGGGGACCGATACGTGGTGCAGAACCCGCCGGCCAAGCCCCTTTCCCAGTCTGAGATGGACCGGATATACAGCCTGCCTTATATGCGGACCTATCATCCTTCTTATGAGGCACTGGGTGGTGTGCCCGCCATTTCGGAGATTAAGTTTAGTTTGACCAGTTGCCGAGGATGCTTTGGCGGCTGTAGTTTCTGTGCCTTGACCTTCCATCAGGGACGGATTATCCAGTCCCGCAGCCACGAGTCGTTGCTGGTGGAAGCAGAGCAGATGACCCACGATCCGGAATTTAAGGGCTACATCCATGATGTAGGTGGCCCCAGCGCCAATTTCCGTTACCCCTCCTGTGAAAAACAGCTGGAGAAGGGCGTGTGCAAGAACCGCCAGTGCCTGTTCCCCAAGCCCTGTCCCAATCTGAAGGTGGATCACAGTGATTATCTGGAGCTGCTGCGCAAGATGCGTAAGATCCCCAAGGTGAAAAAAGTATTTATTCGGTCCGGTATTCGATTTGACTATGTGATGGCGGACAAAAAAGACACGTTTATTCACGAGTTGTGCCAGCATCATGTGAGCGGTCAGCTGAAGGTGGCGCCGGAGCATGTTTCTGACAAGGTGCTGGCCCTGATGGGTAAGCCCAGCAACGATGTGTACCGGGCATTTATCGAGAAGTATAAAAAAGTGAATGACAAGCTGGGCATGAAGCAGTTTGTGGTGCCTTACCTGATGTCGTCACATCCCGGTTCTTCCCTGAAGGAAGCGGTGGAACTGGCAGAGTATCTGCGAGACATTGGTTATATGCCCGAACAGGTGCAGGATTTTTATCCCACACCTTCTACGATTTCCACCTGCATGTATTATACCGGGGTGGATCCTCGAAACATGCAGCCGGTATATGTCACCCATAACCCTCACGAAAAGGCCATGCAGCGGGCACTGATCCAGTACCGTAATCCGGCCAATTATGAGCTGGTGCGGGAGGCACTGATTCGGGCCGGTCGGGATGATTTGATTGGTTTTGGGCCCAAGTGTTTGATCTTCCCTCGGAAGATTGCCCCGAAAAAGCCTGATGGTGCGCCAGTGAAAAAAGGCGGCGGTTATAAGAAGAATACCCCGCCGGCGAAAAAAGGTAAAAAGCGATGAGTGTAGAAAAAGTATTTAATGCCATGATGGGCATGCAGCGGTTTTCGTGGGAGCAGGGCGTGGCTGCCCAGGCGGCTCTGGAGTGGGACCGGGAAGACTGGCTTCGTCCGTTGGTGCGGTCGGCCATGTATCGGAGTCTGCCCGATGGTCGGCTGGCCCAGTTGAATCGCCAGGGAGAGAGCCCCACGGATGCCTGTTGCATCGGCGAGAGTTTGGTGTATTTGGCCCAGAAGGATCCTTATTATAAGGAAGCGCTGGAACATCTGGTACATTGGGCCCTGGAGGGCGCACCCCGCAGCGAACAGGGCGTGGTGTATCATTTAAGCCGTGCGCCGGAGTTTTGGATTGATTCGGTCTACATGCTGCCGCCCTTTTTGGCAGCGGCGGGATATGTTCAGGAGGCTTTGAAGCAGCTGTGGGCCTATCTGGATGCGCTGTACGACCCGGTTGCCGGATTGTGCCGACATATTTGGCATGAAGAAGAGCAGTATTATCGGGACGGATCTTACTGGGGCGTGGGTAATGGCTGGGCCCTGGCAGGCATCGCCCGAGTGATTGACTTTTTGCCCGAAAGTTATGATCGTAAAAAGTTGGAGCGATTCAATGAAAAGCTGCTGAGGAATGTGCTGAAATATATGACCGAGGATGGGATGTTCCATAATACTTTGGACGATCCTTCGTCGTTTAAGGAAGTGAACCTGTCTCAGATGGTGGCCTATACCATTTATCGGGGAGTGAAGTCCGGCTGGCTTGAGGAAGAGTACCTGGAAACGGCTGAAAAGCTGCGGTCTGCGGCGGCCAGTCAGGTGGATGAAGATGGATTTGTCCAGAATGTGTGCGGCATGCCTACATTTCGTGAAGTTGGCGTGGCACCGGAGGCCCAGGCTTTTTATGTGCTCATGGAAGCAGCGCGGAGGAAGCTATGAAAGACGAATGTTATGTGGATACAATTATGGGAATCTGCCTGAAGGAAACTTCAGACAATCCCTTTGAGGTTTTTGAGAAGTTGGTGGCCCAGCCCTTCTGTCACATGCATGGTCCGGAACATCACATTATTGTGGGATCCTCTCTGCTGACGGCCTATAAAAATGCGGGCGGCGAGATTGATTTATCTGTAGCTCTTGCAGAGATGAGCAGTCGCGGGGAAAAAGTGCCTGGCGGTGCTTGTGGATTCTGGGGAGCCTGCGGTGCAGGAATCAGTGCGGGAATGTTTGTATCCATTGTTACGGGTTCCACACCTTTGGCCGGCCGAGTTTG
>JAFUJY010000259.1 GCA_017467985.1 Bacillota bacterium | reverse complement strand
TGTGTGCAAGGCAACATATGAACTGGGAATGATTAGCGAGAAAGAATTGAATTCCGGTAAAGTTCAGATGATCGTAATCGAGCGCTGGAATGAATTGTTCAAAGGTACAAAATATAAACCCATTGATGTGCATACCGCATTATGGTTGTGGAGCAGGAATGGGTTTGAAAAAAGTTTTTAAAAGGGTTGCATTTGAGTAGGAGATTGAGTATAATATAAGAGGAGACAGGAGTAAACCTGTTGGTGGGGCTGACACCTAAAATCCGAAAGACATGCAGGACGAATGGGCCTGAAGTTGGCGAGCAACGGAAAAACTCGAAAGGCATGCAGGACGTATGGGCCTGAGGTTGGCGGACAACGGAAAAATCAGTCATTAAGGAGGGCGCACAGCATTGCGGTGTTGTAGTCCTCCTTTAAATATTTAAGAGGGGGAATTAAATGACCAAAGATGATGTAGTAAGAATTATAATAAATTGTGCGAAGATGTACGATAAGAATTTAAATGAACATAATTTGCTATTTATTGTTACCGATAAAACTGGAAATCTAAGTACATATGAGATGATTTTTTTGCCGAATAATTTCATGCATATGTGCGGAGTTAAATTTCGAGAAGGAAAAACGTTAGATGCATTTACATTTTATAATCGATGCCTAAATCATCGATTAAGTCCAGATGATTTTGAGCTTGCTGAAGATGGTACGACAGAAATGAAACTTAGAGTGTTGCCGAGCTTATTAACGACGAATTTAAGTGCTAACATGTTAGGGGATTATATTGGAAATAAACCAATGCTATTTACAGATAAATTAGCCGGTGGGAGTCGGGGATGCATTGGTTTTGTGAATAGAATAAAAAACTTTTATGTTCCTAACACTGTTTTAAATGTAGATATTAGAGATGTAATCAAAGATAAAAAAAGAATCATAATAACATATCGAAAGCATAAGAATGAGAGAAAATATCAAGAGATAGTTTATAAAGCAAAGAATATTGACTGGAACAATTTTAAATATCCTGATGAAATTGAAAATTTGATTATTAGAGAATGATAAAAGCTGGATTCTTCCATACCCCTCTTACGGTATGAGAATCCAGCTTTTTAAGTCACTTTTCTAGCTTCAATAACTCCCTTGCCTCCGTCGGTGTCATAACTTCACAGCCCAGCTTACGGATCAACTCAGCAGTATGGGCCACCAGCTCTGCATTGGTTTCCACCTGTGTGTTTTCATTGATATAGTTCGAATCTTCGAATCCTACACGTACAGTGGAGGCGCCGATGCGGATGGCTTCTTCAAAAATGAAGTTACTGCGGCGGCCAAAGTGGGTTACACCCCACAACATTCCGTTTGGAATAAAAGAATGAAGGGCGTGCAGGGCTTGGATGGTTGCGGGAGCAGCACCTTTATGTCCCAGCACGATGTTAAAGAGCAAAGGCTCTTGCATGGGATAAGTCTTGGCCAACTCCAACACCGTGTCAATATGTCCGATATCGAACACTTCAATTTCCGGCAGGATCTGCTGCTTAATGGCCTCCTGTACGCAATAGCGCACATCCTGGATGGGATTCAGATAAACAGCCTCCCCAAGATTTACAGAACCCACATTCAGAGAACAGGTCTCTATCCGATTATAGTACAGCGGTGCGCAGCGTTCCTGAATGGTCAGGTTAGAGACACCGCCAGTGGATGCCTGAATGACAATATCTGAAGCTGCCACAATAGGTTCAATTGTTTCTTTGAACACTGTCAAATCCGGAGTCAGATTGCCGTGGACATCCCGCACATGAAGGTGTACCTGACCGGCGCCTGCTTTGGCACTGGCAAGAACATCTGCAGCGATGGTTGCAGGATCAATATGCTTGTTGCCCGCATTGACCGGTGCCACAGAGATTAATACTTTATGACTCATAGGGTTGCTCCTTTCTGAGAAGAAAGTTTCTCCACAATTAGCTTTAGTGAATCAGTCTTGCCCACGTTCCCTGGGAAGATTACATAAGGCAGTCCCGGGAATGTGCTCTCAGATCCGGTCTGCCATACGGGGATTCCCGGCAGAATCTGTCCCATGGCGGTGGCGCATTTTACTTTCAGTGCCTTGGTGCCGATATCACTGGAAGTGATACCGCCCTTTGCCACCAGGAAAGAGGGGGCATGCTTTAGATTGGCTACGATAGAAGTGATGGCTTCGCTAATCGTAACAGCGATACGCAGGTCATCTTCCGGGTTACCGGTATTGGCATCAATGCGTTCACGACGGGTCATGACCACCACGGTCTGCCCCTGGCCAATCAGAGAATCGGCTTCATTAATGACACGCTGGATCTCAGCAGTAAAGGCCTTCGGCTGGAATACCAGGTGCTGATTAAAAGTGATGCATTTTACATAGGGCAGCTTCAATAATTCTTCCAGCTGAGATGTGGTTTTCTGGGTGTGAGAACCAGCCATAATCAGTCCGCCGCAGGTATTATTTTCAATACCCAGGTCGGCAGCGTTCAGCAGTGGCTTGTCAGAAATGCATCCCAGAACCTTTACCAGCGAAGCAGAAGAGCGAATCATAAAATGGCGCCCTTGTTGCAGCGCACGATAGAAGGCCACGGCAAAAACTGCCAAGTCTGCATAGGAAACTGCATTTACAATGGTGCGGCCGTAATCGGTCATTCCCATCAGAATATCATAAATCTGGTCATAAGATTGGCTGCGCAGCATGTCCAGGGACACACTCTGAACATCCACTGCATGACCGGTCTTTTCTGCAATATAGTCGGCCAAATTGGAAGAATGATAGCCGAAGGTCTTATCCTTGGCAAACTCCGTCTCACCGGCAGGCAGCAGAATACCGCCATCCTCTACATAATGGATATCTCCGGCAGTATAGCGACCGCCTTCCAAGAAGAAGGGGCAGAGGATCTCGCCATCGAATTGGACATCCAGTAATTCTTCAAGAGTATCCCGAACTGTAACCGTCTCCAGGGGATAATGTCCCCGTAAAGTGGAGTCGCCCCGCAGGATCACCACAAAGGGAATGCCTGTCTCTTTGGATACAGCAGCAATATTAACTGCGATCTCTTTGTGGGCGGCAGTGGTTTGTTCCACCGTAAAACTACGGGAATTGGTGAGCAAATAGAACACGCGATTTTCTTCAGCAAAGCCCTGGCGGATGCTCTCCACAGACCAATCGGTATATACATGAACTCCGTGCACAGTCTGGATTCCTGTGGGATCGTCATCTAGTACCACAATTTTACCGGGAGTCTTGGAGGCTTCTTCATGCAAAAGTGCATTTACAGTGACAGCATCCTGTGTCGGTAAGGAGTTTAGTAATTCCTGTAATTGAATTCTTGGCATAGAGAACTCCTTATTTATCGTATTCTTCTTTAATTGCGTTTAGGCTCAGTTGAGGACTGGAATATACCGGAATATTGACCATTTCATTCAGCTTCTTTTCCATACGGGCCATAGAAGCCTGTGCCAACAAGATGCAATCCACCTTTTCAGCCAGTTTCATTACAGTATCAGCAATCATCTGGTCATGAACCTCGGGCTTGCCTTCGATCAGAGCCTGGAAAGCACCGTCTGCCAGGCCGTCCACAGGGGTGATGGTCTTGCCGATCTTGTCGGCTTCAATCTGCAGCAGACGCAGGGTGGGATCTAAAGTAGAACGTAGTGTGGCAACTACGCCGATGGTGGAACAAGTCGCTACTGCCTTGCGGGCCATAGCTTCATCAATGCGGACAATAGGCACATTAACAACCTTGCGGCCTTCATATACCACATCGCCAACGGAAGAACAAGTATTTAAGATGACATCAGCGCCCATGGCCTCGGCAGCCTTATAATAAGAAATTAGACGGTCAGAGGTTTCCTGGGTGGGGGAACCAGCCAGCTTGACTTCGCCGATAATCTGGTCGTCGATCACGCTGACCAAGCGCCAATCGGGCAGAGTTTTGTTAATAACAGCCTGCAGAGGATCCGCCAGGCCCTTACCTGTATAAATAGCAAAAATAGTCTTTTTCATAGTGGGTAACCCTCCTTTAATTTATATAAAACTATTATAACATAGAATCAATCTAAATAAAATGCATATTTTTGAAAAAAAGAAAATATACATAGGGAGGGGTGATATGTTTGGAACAAAATAAAGCGAGGGGACAAGCCTCATTCGAAGCGATTAAAGGAGTATTAACAGTATTGGAAGAAGAAAGAATCCCGGTGAGGGTGAGTTTAGGTCATCGTGCGCGGCCATGGTTGACAGAAATAGACTTGTACCAAGGAGAGGATGAATGGTTTTTGACGGAGGATCATGACTGGAAGGATCCCTATCTTTGGCAGGAATACGATGAGCCCCAAGGCCGGATTATTATTGATTATCACAGAAGTGAAGCTTTTGCTGGGCTGCGGCAAAAGCCACCAGGGGCACTGCCTTTTGTGGAAAAATGGCGAGCTTTGGGGTATAAAGTATATGAAGTGTTCGGAGACGATGGTGTAGAACTCAAACGTGTTCTGAAGGAAAAGAAAAAGGGTCAAGTTGTGATTGTGCATACAAAAATAAGATTGTGAAATGCCGGAAAGTATGATAGAATATAAATAATCTAAGTAAAGTGATAGAGAGTCATTTGACTCGGTATATTCTGTCAAGAGTCGAATTACGAAAGAGAGGGCCGTCCATGAGCAGAAAGGAACTTATAAAAAGATATATATTATTTATTATAAGCCTGTTTTTTGCAGCTTTGGGAGTTGCATTTACCAAAACCGGGGAGTTGGGTGTATCCCCCATTTCTTCGGTAGCCAATGTTTTAAGTCTGAGATTTACACAGATATCCATCGGTAACTGGCTGATTATAACCAATTGCATACTGATTTTGGGTCAGATTTTGCTGTTGAAAAAAGATTTTAAGCCGATTCAGTTTCTGCAGATCCCACTGTCATTCTTGTTTGGATATTTTACGGATTTTGGAATGTGGATTGTATCGTTTATTCCGGTGAATTCCTACATAATGCGATTGGTAATGGTTGTGATTGGTGTGGTTGTGCTTGGTTTTGGAGTATCTTTGGCGGTGATTGCCAATGTGATCATGAACTCAGGAGAGGCCTTTGTAAAAGCTTTAGCGGATACATTGCACAAGAACTTCGGAAATGTGAAAGTTGCCTTTGATGTGAGTTATGTACTTCTGTCCGTTGTGCTTTCCATGATTTTGTTTCAGGGTTCTATCGTTGGAACAAGAGAGGGTACGTTTATTGCGGCAGTGGGGACAGGGTTTGTGGTCAAGTTTTTTACAAAGAGGCTGAGTAAAAACTTAAATCAGTATTTGAT
>JAFUJY010000258.1 GCA_017467985.1 Bacillota bacterium | reverse complement strand
GCTCTGGAAAAAGAATATGGTTATACCGTATCCGAAGAGGAAAAGGGTGACTTGACCACCGAGGCTGAGCGTTTGAGCTATGATTGGGTGAAGAAGCACTATGATCATGAGTTCCTGTTCATCACCGACTACAGTGCCGAGAAGCGTGCATTCTACCACATGCGGGATGAAAACGGCGTGCCCCAGGGTTATGACCTGATTTGGCGGGGTGTTGAGATCACCACCGGTGCCCAGCGTGAACATCGTTATGAGGTACTGAAGGCACAGGCCCAGGAAAAGGGCTTGGATCAGGACGTACAGTTCTATCTGGAGTTCTTTAAGTATGGCTGTCCTCCCCATGGCGGATTTGTCCTGGGCATTGACCGTCTGACCATGCTGCTGTTGGGATTGGCGATCAAGGAAGCCATGTTCCTGTTCAGAGGCCCCAATCGATTGAATCCGTAAGAAATAGAAAACTCCCGAAGCTCGCAGCTTCGGGACTTTTTATGTAGTTTCAAGATTAAAATATTGCTTCAGTTACGGCACTTGCTTGTGTATACTTCTGCAGCTGCTGGGCACTCTCAAAGGTCAGCCGCAGTACGGGTACCTCACCGGCCAGCTCGTCAAAGGGCAGGTTATAAACATGCAGCCAGGGTGTTTGTCCATCCGGCTCCATAAAGAGGGTAGGAATCACATCTAGAGCCACGTCCGGGTGTTCTCCGGTATTAAGGAGTGTGACCTCGGTGGGGAGGATATCTAACGGCCGCAGACACACACCGTTGGCCTCAGGATAGCCATTAAAGTGCAAGTAAAGCTGATTTTCATTTTGAGTGACAGTAAAAGCAGTTTGATCTGAAAACAATTGAGAGGGATATTTACCCATGTAGGATTCTGTTACACGTTTGTACCAACTGCCCACGTTCTGCAGCAGTTCTAAGGCCTTGGGAGGCATAGAACCATCAGGCATTGGACCGATATTCAGCAGATAATTGCCGCCTTTGGAAAGGATTGTATCCATAGAACTTTCAAGGAAACGGGCAGTATAATAATCCTCATTGCGGCGGTATCCCCAGCTTTGACGGCCAACGGATTGACAGCCTTCAGTAAGGCGGGTAAATGCGCCATTGGGTACATGGCGTTCCGGTGTGGAATAATCCCCGGGATCAAATCCACGATCATTGATGCGAATACCCGGCTGCAGCTGACGGGCCAGTTCATTAAGGGAAGGGTCATCAATATGGGGCGGAATATCCCAGAAAAGGCAGCAGATTGGGCCATAATTGGTCAGAAGCTCCGTGATCTGATGCTTGATATAATCAACATAAGCGTCCATATCCGGTCGATCACTAGGACGCGGGGGAAGCTGATGGGTGCTTAAGGGGTTATAAGCATTGGGATGATGCCAGTCAGGAACAGAGTAGTACAATCCCAGGCCCATATCGTATTTCTTACAGGCTTCGCTGAACTCCTTAACCACATCACGTCCAAAGGGGGTATGCATTACGTTATAATCCGTGTATTGGGTATCCCACATGCAAAAGCCATCGTGATGCTTAGTGGTGAAGCAGATGTAGCTCATACCAGCTTCTTTTGCCTGTCGCACCCATTCATCGGCGGAAAAAGAAGCAGGATTAAACTGTGAGATTAATTTTTCGTAGTCATCCCGCTCCATGGGAGTACGCCTTAAAATTTGCTCGTGATATTCTGTCAGTGCGTAGAGGCCCCAATGGATGAACATACCGAAACGGCGCTGGGGGCCATATAATAATTTATATGCGTTCATGAGATCATCTCCTATTTATTGTTAAAGTGATTATATCATATTCAATTTATTGATGCAATAAAAAATAAATTGTTGACAGCTCAACAAAAACGTGTTATAATGCAAATTGTTGAGTTATCAACAATTTTATTTTAAAGGAGTTCTTATTTTGATAAAGCGTTTTGAAGAATTTACTTCTGCGGTGACGCTGGCGTATAAGTATATCATCAAAATTAAAGCCTACGAAATGAAAGCTTTTGGCTTAAAGGCTTCCCATGTTATGTGTTTGTTTCACATTGGAAAGCATGAAGAGGGATTGACCGCAGGTGAGTTGGGAACCTTATGCATGGAAGATAAAGCCGCCATATCAAAAGCATTGGCTGAATTAAAAAAGCAGGAACTAATCATGGCAGATGATGAACATGGCGCTAAGGTGTATCGTGCAAAGTATTATATTACCGAAAAGGGGGCCGAGATCCACAAAACCATCAGTGCATTTATTGTTCGCACAGTTGAAGAAGTGGGCAAAGGCTTGAGTGTACAGGAGCGGGAGGATTTTTATCATTCCTTTGCTGTCATCCTGAACAATTTACAAAACTACTATAAACATTTGGAGAAGGATGAATTATGATTAAGATACTGGTGGATTCTGCGTCTGACTGCAGAAAAGAAGATAATGTATATGACTATTTTGTACCGCTGACTATTAACTTTGATGGAACCGAATATCGCGGTGGCATTGATATTGACTCCGATACTTTTTATGAAAAGCTGCTGCAGACCAAGAGCTTTCCTCGTACATCTCAGCCCTCTCCCCAAGACTTTTTGGAGATTTTTGAGGAAATAAAGGAGAGTGGTGACGAGCTGATTTGCTTTACCATTTCTTCTGAACTGAGCGGCACTTATCAGGGAGCAATGATGGCCAAGAATATAGTCGAATATGATGGAATCTATGTGATCGACTCCCGTACAGCTACACATATGATAGGTCTGATGGCCCAGTATGCCCGAAAGCTGATTGCAGATGGCTTGAAGGCGGCTGAGATTGTGGAAAAGTGTGAAGCGCTGAAATCCAGAGTGAAGGTTTTTGCAGGGGTGGATACTCTTGAATATTTGTTTAGAGGCGGACGTATGAGCCGTGCCACCGCAGCTGTGGGCGAGCTGGCCAGCATCAAGCCGGTTTTGACTGTAACAGCAGAAGGAAAAGTAGAAGCAGTTAAAAAGTGCCTGGGCAGATCCCGTGCCACACAGTTTATTGTGGATCAGGTCACGGCTATGGAGTTAGATGAAACCTTCCCCGTGTATTCTGTTTATACCTATAATATTGAAAACTGTGAGCAGCTGGAAAAGAAGCTGGAATCCAAAGGCGTTGCAGTTGCAGGACGCCGTCAGATTGGCAGCACCATCGGAACCCACACCGGTCCCGGCGTATATGGTGTGATGTTTGTAGTAAAATAAGTCTCTTGCCAGCAGGCAACACCTGTGATATAATTTCCTTAACTGAGAGGAAAGAGGGTGTCTAGGGTGGCGAAAGTCATTTTAATATGCGGCAGAATATGCTGCGGAAAGAGTACGTATGCAGAGCAGCTTCGTCTTCAAAACAAGGCGGGGCTGCTTTCTATTGATGAAATTACTTTGGCGCTGTTTGGGCAGTATTGCGGGGACAAGCATGATGAATATGTGGAAAGAACGCAAAAGTATCTGTTCCAAAAATCATTGGAATTCATTGAAGTAGGTCTGGATGTCATTCTGGACTGGGGATTTTGGATGAAAGAAGTGCGAGAAGAAGCTAAAGAATTTTATCAGTCTCGCGGTATCCCTTGTGAAATGCATTATATCGATGTGAGTGAGGAGTGTTGGCAAAAGCGTCTGGTAAAGCGAAATCATGCAGTTACGGCGGGTGAAGCCAGTGCGTATTATGTGGATGAGAATGTGGCAGCCAAGTTCGCGGCTTTATTTGAAGTGCCGGAAAGAAATGAAATTGATGTGTGGGTGACGCAGGATGAGTGATATAAATCAAAAAATCGTTTCGCTTCGAATGGAGAGACAGTTTTTGACAGGAAAAGCGAATGTGCAGGAGTATATAGCCTTATATCAGGATCTTCAACCCGGCCAGAATGTGTATTGGAATGGATTTGGACACCCCCCCATTCTGAGCTTTCGGGCAGGATTTAATGATTTGGAATTCAATCGAGAACGTCAAATGAACCGACAGTTAGTCAAGGGACGATTTGCCGGTGGCAATTTGGGCTGGATTATGCCGGAGGATATGGAACTTTTTGCGGCGTTATATCGTAAGGAATTGAATCAGCCAACACCGGAACAGTTGCAGATTCTGGAACTGATTGAAACCATGGGGCCTATGACCATTCAACAGATGAAAGAGGAGACCGGTCTTTTGGTGAAACAAATTACACCCATTTTGCACCGACTTCAGGAAGCTTTTTTGATCTATGAGGATCAGTATGACGGCGCATGGGATCGGGGCTGGTATCGATTCGCGGAAATGTTCCCGGAGATGAATCCGGAGAGATATACCCGACATGAGGCGTTAAAAGTAATTTTGCAGCGATTCGCATACCGCATGGTATGGTTTGATATCAAGATGGCTAAAAATTTTTATAAGCTGCCGGAAAAGGAGATCAAGCAGGTGGCAGCAACGCTGGCAGAAGAAGGGATACTGATGGCTGTAAACGATGGGTACATATTGGCAACAGATGTGGAACTTCTGGAACAGTATGAGCAGAAAACGATGAGATCGGTTTATGCCATGCACAGAAATGATGTTCTGTATAAAGCCCAAGAACCGATTCTGAAGGAAATGGCGGAGATGTTATCCAAAGAAATAGAATACGATCACGAACCGCTGCAGTATTTACTGATCGACGGTGAATTTCATGGAGTGGTGGTTGGGCATTTTCGCAATGGTCCCTATGATTTAAATGATGTGGTATGTGACTTACCGGAGATTGATGAACGAAAAGAAGAGATTTTTGCGGCTGTGGGATGGGTCAATGGCGGCAGGAGACCGAAAAGGTTTATGGGAAAAGAGTTATAAAAAGGGAGACTGTACTCAGAATTGGGCACAGTCTCCTATAGTATCTATATTTTAACTAGGTCATCACTACTGTGAAAACGTCATGGCATTAGTATCTTATCAGCTTCTTGCCAGCTTCCTTCATCAGCTCAGGAATGGGTAGATTGAAGGGGCAGCGCTGCGCACAGGCGCCGCAGCCCACGCAGGCCTTAGCGGTTTTATCTTCCGGCACTTTCAATGTATGTTCCTCGGTAATGTGATGCATATGGGACCAGTCCACACCGCCGAAGATCTCCCAACGATTGTACAGAGACAGTACAGTGGGGATCGGAATACCTTTGGGACAAGGCAGGCAGTAGCCACAACCGCGGCAGTAGTTCTTGACCTTCATATCAATCTTGTCCACGATGGCCTGGGTTTCCCCAGCAGACAGCTGGGGATTTTCTTTTTCTACGGCCAGAGCAGTCTCCAGGTACTCCATCTTGTCCATGCCGGGAATGACAGTGGTCACATAGGGATTGGAGAATGCAAAGCGCAGACAGTCTTCAGCCTCAATGGTGAAGCCCAGCTGCTGGCTGCGGTCGTGAGTCAGTACGCCGCCACCGTAGGGTTTCATGATGACAATACCCATATCCAGCTCCTTACACAAGGGAAAGAGGGTGTCTTCAACTTCACGGTTTGTGGGGTTATAGGCCAGCATAGCCACTTCAAAAATACCGGTACGAATAATTTCCTCACCAATGGTGCAGTCATGGGTGGAAATACCCAGATGATGTACCTTACCGGAGGCCTTTAACTCCTGTATGTATTCCAGAACACCTTCGCTTTTCAGCTTATCCCAGTTGCTGCGGGTGCTCACATCGTGTATAAAAAGAATGTCTAACCAGTTGGTCTGCAGATTGCCGAAAGTGGTTGCAATGTCCTCTTTGAACTCCTCTAAACCGCGGCGGATGACCTTAGATGAAATAATAAACTTATCACGAAGACCCAGCTCCTTCAGGGCAGTACCCACGCGGATTTCACTGTCACCATAGCCACGAGCAGTGTCAATATAATTGATGCCTTCTTCATAAGCATGACGGATTAATTCAGTTACCTGCTCCTGAGGCAGTCCGCCGAACTTGATTGCACCATAACCCAGATGAGATACCTGAAGTTCGGTCTTACCAAAACGTTTGTATTCCATGAAAAAAACTCCTTTATAGTTGTTGTAAAATTATTTTATCATATT
>JAFUJY010000257.1 GCA_017467985.1 Bacillota bacterium | reverse complement strand
GCCCGCAGATGAGCCCTTCGTTGGCAGTGGATGTGACTACCATGGCGGCAGTGGCGGTGTGCTGTACTTTGGAGCAGTTCTGCGGTAAAGATCCTAAGATTAAATGGGTGAATGATATTTTCTTAAATGACCGCAAGGTCTGCGGAATTCTGACTGAAGGAGTCATCAATGGTTCCACAGGACAGCTGGATAGTTTGGTGCTGGGCATTGGCATCAACGTGACCACCCCCACAGAGGCTTTTCCGGAAGAAGTACAGCTGATAGCGGGTTCTGTTTTTGGCAATGAGCTCCCCACGGTCTCACGGAATCAAATCGCTGCGGGTATCATTAATGAAGTTTTACAGCGCAGCGAATATTTAGGCAGCCACAATCATATGGATGAGTACCGGGAACGGTGCTTTATATTGGGACGCAAAGTGACATTTCTGCGGGATGATGTAATGCATGCGGGAACGGCATTGGCCATCAGTGATGACGGTGGCTTGGTGGTGGAACTGGAGCAGGGTGGCCAGATTGTGTTACAATCCGGCGAGGTTTCGATCCGACCGGTATAAGGTTTGTCTGAGCAAGGTGAGTTGTTCTTGATAGATGGGAACAGTTTCACCTTGCTTTTTTTGTAGATAGTGCTCGTCTGCGATCAAAGAATGTAGGTCACGGATCAATCCTTGAGAATCTGTAATGCTCTTGGGGGAAGCCACATGGGTATGGGATGGACCAAACAGATCTTCAGCAATGTGCAGTGCCCGGGGCGAATCATGAATCAACAAGGTGGGTGTCCCGGAAGTATAAGCTAAAACTGCCTGGGACGGATGGGACGTGACCACAAAGCGGGCACGGCTGCACAGGTGGTGGATTTGTTTTGAGGACAGTTCCCGAACCATAACCACTCGTCCCGTATGACAAAAGGTTTGATACAGGGACAGCAATAAAGATTGATCGCTGCATTCCGGCTGACATAAGAAGGGAACCAGTGCTACCTGCCAATGGGTAGTGGCAAGGATGTGCTGGATCAAATGTACAGAACTGTCAAATAATCGGTGTTCCGGATGGATGGAAAGAAGCAGAAATTCTTTATTGGCCAGTAGGCTGGGAATCAAAAAGGACTGGGAGGCAGAAATAAAGAGTGGATCCGGATAGTATATGACGTTGGGATGAATTTGGGATAGTTCATGAAAGGAATGGTGCTCATAGGCGATGAGCATTTGATACCGGGCAAAAAGAGATGTACAGTCATCAAGGGAAAGTCCTTCTGGGACACAGGCACCCAGCAGAATCTGGATCTGGTGGGGGACACTTCTGGGAAATAATAATGGATGATCTCCTTGAAAGGCCAGTAATACGGAGTTTTTTTGAGCAATGACATAGGGCTGATACGGTGCTCTTTGCAGAGAAAAAAGGGGATGGGGCCAATACCGTAAGTCTTCCTGGGGGGCATCGGAAAACACTTCCAACTGTGTCCCTGCCAGTAACTGCAGGAGACTGCGTAAACGAGCCTCACTGCCGTGATCGCCGCTGCCGTTATGAGGATAAATAATGTATTTCATAGGACAAGACCTCCTTGTAAGTAAAAATATATGCAAGAAGGTGGGAAAATATGACAAGCTGGGTGTATCTTTCAGAGGAGAGAGGCACCCAGCTTGTCTTGAATTTTACACAGGTTTACGCTGTTTTTACAAAAGTGAGAAGATAATCTTTACAGAAGCAGGTTATACTATCATCGTAAGCAAAAAATAATGAATGGAGGAAATCACGATGAAGAAGATGATTTCAGTAGTACTTAGTTTGATGTTGGTTCTGACAGTATTTGCAGGATGTGGTGCAGAAAACAGAATGATCTCTGTAATCTCCCGTGAAGATGGTTCCGGTACAAGAGGCGCGTTTATTGAGTTGATGGGAATTGAACAGAAAGATGAAAATGGTATCAAAGTGGATTATACGACCCAGACCGCCGAGATTACCAGCAGCACTTCTGTTATGATTACAACGGTTGCAGGCAATGTAAATGCCATCGGCTATATTTCTCTGGGATCTTTGAATGATGATATAAAGGCGCTGCAGATTGATGGTGTGACCCCCAGTATTGAATCGGTCAAAGATGGCAGTTACAAGGTTGCTCGTCCTTTCAATATTGCAACCAGGGCAGAGATTAGTGATGCAGTTCAGGATTTTATCAACTACATTATGAGTGCTGAAGGTCAGGCGGTTGTTGAAGAAAATGGTTACATTAGCCAGGGAAATACAGGTGCTTTTATCAGCAACGGCGCTGAAGGTAAGATTACTGTTGCAGGATCCTCTTCGGTAACCCCGGTGATGGAAAAGCTGAAGGAAGCTTATACGGCCATCAACAGCGGTGTAACCATTGAAGTTCAGCAGAGTGATTCCACCACAGGAGTCAATTCTGCCATCGAAGGGATCTGCGACATCGGTATGGCCAGCCGCGATCTGAAGGCCAGCGAAATCGAAGCCGGGTTGGTAAACACCGTAATCGCCATGGATGGTATCGCAGTGATTGTAAACCAGGACAATCCGGTGGAGAATATGACCAGTGAGCAGGTAATGAAGATCTACACCGGCGAAGTAACGACCTGGGAAGAGATTGAGTAAGATGAGAAAGTTTGGAGAAACAATGATGCATGGGGTTTTTCTGCTGACCGCATGCATTTCCATCGTTGCAGTTGTGTTGATATGTGTGTTTTTGGCGGCCAATGGCATTCCTGCTATGCAGGAAATCGGTGTTTTTCACTTCCTGCTGGGAAAGACCTGGAAGCCGGGTAATGATCTGTATGGTATTTTTCCTATGATCATAGGCAGTATCTATGTAACTGCAGGAGCGATTGTCATTGGTGTACCCATCGGCTTGATGTGCGCGATATTTATGGCCAGATTTTGCCCTGCGGGGTTATATAAAATATTGAAGCCGGCGGTGGATCTGTTGGCGGGGATTCCTTCTATTGTATATGGTTTCTTTGGATTGGTTGTGATTGTACCCATCATGCAGAAACTGACAGGTACCGGCGGCAAAAATGTGCTGACAGCGTCTATCATGCTGGGGATTATGATTCTGCCCACGATTATCAGTGTGTCCGAGTCGGCCATTCGGGCGGTGGATAACAGTTATTATGAAGGTGCGCTGGCACTGGGAGCCACCCATGAAAGAAGTGTATTCAAAGTTGTGTTTCCGGCGGCGAATTCCGGTGTCATTGCAGGTGTGATCCTGGGCATCGGCCGCGCCATCGGTGAAGCTATGGCGGTGAATATGGTGGCGGGCAATCAGCCGGTGATTCCGGGAAGCTTGCTGTCCGGTGTACGAACGCTGACTTCTAATATTGTTTTGGAGATGGGATATGCGGCGGAACTGCACAGGGAGGCCTTGATCGCTACAGCAGTTGTACTGTTTGTATTTATTATGATGATTAACCTGTCCTTTTCGGCTGTTAAGAGGAGGGAAAAAGAATGAAGCATCCATTTTCGGTGATGGGACGAGTGTTGGTGTGGGCATCGGAGGTCATTGTCATGGGCATACTGACGCTGTTGGTAGGATATATTTTGATCAAGGGCATCCCATATATCACACCGGAGCTTTTTGCCTGGGAATACAACAGTGAAAACGTATCCATGATGCCTGCCATCATTAATACAGTGATGATGATCGCATTGACCCTGCTGATTGCAGTACCGGTAGGGATAGGATCCGCCATTTATCTGGTGGAATACGCAAAGCGGGGCAGCAGACTGGTAAAGGTGGTGCGAACGACCACAGAAACCCTATCGGGAATTCCGTCTATTGTGTATGGTTTGTTTGGTCATCTGATCTTTGTTATTGCACTGCACTTTAATTTGTCCATGGTATCCGGTATACTGACGCTGGCCATTATGATCTTGCCTACGATCATGCGAACCACAGAAGAAGCGCTGAAGTCCGTACCGGATAGTTACCGGGAAGGCAGCTTTGGATTGGGTGCGGGACGTTTGAGGACGGTCTTTCGTGTTATATTGCCGTCCGCCATTCCGGGAATCTTGTCCGGGGTAATTTTGGCCATTGGCCGCATTGTGGGCGAGACTGCGGCGCTGATTTATACGGCAGGTACGGTGGCTGGAATTCCGGCCACATTGATGAATTCGGGACGGACCTTGGCCGTACACATGTATGCGCTGCTGTCAGAAGGATTATATATGGATCAAGCCTATGCTACGGCGGTGATTTTGCTGATTATGGTGGCATTGATCAACGCATTGTCGAGTTTTGCGGCAAAGAAACTGCAGGGAGGAAATCATGGATAAATTTACAATTCGGAATCTGGAATTATGGTATAACGACTTTAAGGCACTGAAGGGTATCGATATGGGGATCCCGGAAAAGGAGATTACCGCTTTCATCGGTCCTTCCGGTTGTGGTAAATCCACATTGCTTAAGACATTGAACCGTATGAATGACTTAGTGGAGGGCTGCAAAATTACAGGAGAGATCCTGCTAAATGATGAAAATATTTATAGGGGGATGGATCCTAGCCTGCTGCGTAAGCGAGTGGGCATGGTGTTTCAGAAACCCAACCCCTTTCCCATGAGTGTATATGACAATATTGCCTTTGGACCCAGAACCCATGGGATTCGGTCAAAGGCTAAACTGGATCAGATTGTGGAAGAGTCTTTGAGGGGCGCTGCGATCTGGGACGAAGTGAAGGATCGACTGAAAAAGAGCGCCCTGGGATTATCCGGCGGGCAGCAACAAAGACTGTGCATTGCTCGGGCGCTGGCAGTAAAGCCGGAAGTGTTGTTGATGGACGAGCCCACATCAGCGCTGGATCCCATTTCCACATCAAAAATTGAGGATTTGGCTCTGGAACTGAAAAAGGACTATACTATTGTGATGGTAACCCACAACATGCAGCAGGCTGCCAGAATTTCGGATAAAACCGCCTTTTTTCTGCTGGGAGAGGTGGTAGAAATGGGGGATACCCAACAGATTTTCAGCATGCCCAAGGATACACGGACCGAAGAATATATTACAGGGAGATTTGGCTAATGAGAGAACGATACAATGAGCAATTAAATAATCTGCACGAAAAATTAATTGAAATGGGGAATTTATGCCAGGAGGCCATTGGAGCGGCGGCAAGTTCGTTGATGGTGCGTCAGGACGAGGAACGCCGAAAAGCCTTTGCCGCAGATGAAAAGATCGATGCCCTGGAGCGAGAGATTGAGGATCTGTGCATGCGGCTGTTATTGCAGCAGCAGCCGGTGGCCCGGGATCTGAGGTCCATATCCTCTGCACTGAAGATGATTTCGGATATGGAGCGCATCGGAGACCAGGCTGCGGATATTGCAGAACTGGCCCAGTATCTGGCGGAAAATAAACTGAAAGAAAAAGAGCTGCTTTTGGATATGGCCAAAGCAGCGGTGGAAATGGTGGATGAAAGTGTTGCAGCCTTTGTGGAAGGGGACTTACGGAGGGCGCATCAAGTTATTGCCCAGGATGATGAAGTGGACGGGCTGTTTAATAAGATCCGTCAGGAACTGCTGAAGGGCGAGGTGGAGATGCGTGTGGGCCTGGATTTACTGATGGCGGGTAAATATCTGGAAAGGATCGGCGATCATGCGGTGAATATCGCAGAGTGGGTGGAATATTCCATCACCGGTGAGCATAAGAGCCACGAACATCAACTGTGGGAACAGTAGTAAATAGGGATTGCATGCAGTCGAAAACCGACAGTGGCTGTCTCACTAAAGGGCGAAAAATCGTTGCCGAATGGCTCAAACCCCTGGTATTTGAAGAAAATGCCAAATGGCAACGGCTTTTTACAATTTTCAGATGCCATTTGGCAACGCATAATTACGATTTTCTGTTGCATGGCATCTGAAAATCAAGAAAAAGCGTTGCCAT
>JAFUJY010000256.1 GCA_017467985.1 Bacillota bacterium | reverse complement strand
TGTCCAGATCCACAGTGGCTGCATTCACCTGAGCACCGGGCAAAACGCTCAGAAAACACAGCACAGCCATAAACCATGCAATTATTTTTTTATAAGCAAATTTCATAAAATCTCTCCTGTCTCTATTTATACTCAAACATATGACACTATTTAAAACGCGGGAAGACCCACGGTATAAACATTATATCATATCTTAGCTGATATGCAAAGACCTTTACAAAATTATTAAAAAAATCTTTACTTTGTAACACTTTTTCTTTTGTCTTTTTTCAAAAAAAGTGTTGACAAATCAGCTTCTTTCCTGTACAATAGAATATGCCTTTTGGCATAGAGGAATAGTTCAGTCGGTAGAACGTCGGTCTCCAAAACCGAATGTCGTGGGTTCGAGTCCTACTTCCTCTGTTGAGAAAACCGCTTGAGCTGCTCAGGCGGTTTTTATTATTTTATACAAAAGGATGGTACAATTATGAAAGCATCTGAATTATCCCATCGTTTATATTATCGTCAATACGCCCAAAACTGGGTGGAAGCACTGCCTATTGGCAGCGGACGCCTGGGCGCCATGATCTGGGGCCAGCCCTGGCAGGATCACATTCCTTTTAACGAGGACACTTTGTGGTCCGGTTACCCTCGCCCCACCGACCTGCAGGTGGACCCTGCCCGTTTGGACGAATGCCGCCAGCTGGTGGCTGAGCATCGTTTTCTGGAGGCTCAGGCCATTATTGAGGCCGAAATGTTGGGAAGTTTCACTGACTCCTACATGCCCGCCGGCAACCTGCATATGAACTTCTTTAATATGCCCGGTTCTGTCACCAACTATCAGCGGGAATTGGACATGCGTAATGCCATGGCCCGGGTTACCTTCTGCTGTGAAGGTGTGCAGTATAACCGTGAATACTTTGCCTCTTATCCTGACAATGGTATCGTTATGCGCTTTACCGCCGATGCCCCCGGCAAGATCAGCCTAAGCCTGGCCTACGACAACCAGCTGCTGCATCGCGTCAAGGTGGAAGACAATCAGCTGGTGGCCGAAATGCGGTGCCCCGCCCATGTGGAACCCAGTTACTGTCGCGAAAAAGAAGAACCCATCCTGTGGGAGATCGAGGATGAAGAAAAGGTCAATGTGGGTATGCGGGCCTGTCTGATCGCCTCCCCCGCTTGTCTGGGTGGTAAGATTATTCATGAAAAAGAGTCCATTCGTATCGAAAATGCGGATGCGGTGACCATTTATGTAGCGATCCGCAGCAGCTTTAACGGCCCGGATAAGGATCCGGAGCGGGAAGGTCTGGACGAAATCGCCTTAGCCAAGGCGGATATTGCTAATCTGATCCAGTACAATGCTGTAGAGCTGTTCCAGCGCCATTTAACTGAGTATGCTCCTTATTACAGCCGCACCACCCTGAACCTGTCCGCCGAGGCACAGGACATGCCTACGGATGTGCGTTTGCAGAAGTTTGCTCAAACCCAGGATGACCCGGTGCTGTACGCTCTGCTCTTCCACTATGGCCGTTATCTGCTGATTTCCTGCTCCCGCCCCGGCACCCAGGCGGCCAACCTGCAGGGAATCTGGAGTCATTTGATCCGTCCCGTCTGGAGCAGTAATTTTACCATTAATATTAACACCGAAATGAATTATTGGCCGGCTGAGGTGTGCAATCTTCCCGAGATGGCCGACCCCCTCTTTGCTCTGATAGATATGATCAAGGAGAAGGGCCAGCACACCGCCAAGGCCCATTATAACGCCCGGGGAAGCGTGGCTCACCACAACACTGACCTATGGGGCATCTGTAACCCCGTGGGTGAGCACCGAAAGGGCTTTACCGGATGCGCCTTCTGGAACATGTCCTATGGCTGGCTGAGCCGTCATTTATGGGATCACTATCTATACACTGATGATATGGAATTCCTGCAGCAGCGGGTGTTGCCCGTGTTGGAGTCCGCAGTTCAGTTTTATGTGGATACTCTGTGTGTAAATGATGAAGGTCATTATATTATTACACCGGCCACCTCTCCCGAAAATGTGTTTACCTATGATGGCGAAACCTGCAAGATCGCCCGGGAGGCCAATATGAGTCAGGCCATTGTCCGGGAAGTATTTACCCATTATCTGCGTGCCCTGGATATTCTTGGCCTGGATACTCCCGATGCTCAAAAGGTTCGCCAGATGCTGCCATTACTGCAGGCAGAACGCATCGGCTCCCAGGGTCAGCTCCTGGAATGGGAAGAAGAATATTTGGAAAATGACCCCCATCATCGTCATGTCTCCCACCTGTATGGTCTGCATCCCGCCCATCATATCACCCCCGAGGATACCCCTGAATTGGCTGAAGCCTGCAAGCGCAGCCTGGAGATCCGCGGTGATGATGGTACCGGCTGGAGCCTGGGTTGGAAAGTCAACATGTGGGCTCGCCTCCACGATGGTGATCATGCTCTTAAGTTATTAAAACAGCAGCTGCGTCTGGTTCCCGCCGGGGAGGAAGTCCAGGTCGTTGGCGGCGGCTCCTACCCCAACCTGATGGACGCCCACCCGCCCTTCCAGATCGATGGTAATTTCGGTACTTGCGCCGGTATCGCCGAGTTCCTTCTGCAGGCCTGGGATGATCAAATCCATCTGCTTCCCGCTCTGCCCTCTGAAAGCTCCTGGGCTGATGGTTCTGTGGTTGGTCTGCGGGCACCCCATGGCATCGTGGCCGATCTGTTCTGGAAGGAAGGCAAGCTCCACCACGCCAATTTCTATGTGGAACACGCCATCCAACAGCCGCTGAACATTGACGGCATCATCGCCGATTTCTCCCAGCCGGGTACATATGTGCTGCGGGGAAGACGCTTAATTAAGCGAGGATAATAAAACAGGAGCTGTCTCTAAATGATTTTTGAAAATCACGTGAGGCAACGCCTCGTGTTTTCTAATACTAACATATAATTCTGAAAAAACAGTAATAAAACGGCGCACTAACTTAGAGGGGTAGGATTTCCCCTCTAAGTTAGTGCGCTATTTTATTTTGGGCTATCCTATGATGCCTTGGGGACTACCAGGTGGCTTCCCAAACGGTTAGTTTGGATTTTATGATGCAGCTTCAGCAGATTATAGCCCATGCTTAAAAGATGCCATTCTACTGTTACATTTTTTTGACCGCGCAT
>JAFUJY010000255.1 GCA_017467985.1 Bacillota bacterium | reverse complement strand
TTCGGTGCCATCATGGATAAGTCATTTATCCTGGATGCAATCCGCATGATCAAGGAGTCTGAGGGTGGTAAGAAGTTCCGTATTTATGCGGTTGTAGCTCCCGCGATTTCCGGTCAGTTTATCAATGTTACTCTGGGTAAGGTTGTTGCCGGTATCAAGAAGCTGGGTATCCACAGTGTTATCGAGGCTGCTCTGGGTGCAGATATGATTGCTTATAAGGAGTCTGCTGAGCTGGTAGAGAAGGGATTCCTGACCAGTTCTTGCTGTCCTGCATTTGTTCGTTACATAGAGACCCAGTTCCCCAAGCTGAAAGAGAAGATTTCCCACAACCTGTCTCCCATGGCTGAGATGGCTGCCCATCTGAAGAAGCTGGATCCCACCTGTAAGGTCATCTTTATGGGTCCCTGTACCGCTAAGAAGGCGGAGGCTCGTCGTGAGCGCGTTAAGGATTATGTGGATCTGGTTCTGACCTTCGAAGAACTGCAGGCCATGTTTGACAGCCGTGACATTGATCTAGCCAGTCTGGAAGACCAGCCTCTGGATAACGCTTCTTACTATGGTCGTATTTTTGCTCGTACCGGTGGTCTGGCTGACGCTGTTAAGCAGGCGCTGAAGGAACAGGGTATCACCGAAGAAGAGTTCCAGTTGAAGGCAATTTCCTGCGACGGTATTGCTGAGTGCCGTATGGCCCTGCTGAAGGCTCAGGCCGGCAAGCTGGAGGAGAACTTTATTGAAGGTATGGCTTGTGTAAACGGCTGTATCGGAGGTCCTGCCGCACTGTCCCACGGTCCCAAGAACCGCAGCGCAATGGATAGGTACGGTATGGAAGCAAAAGAAAAGATGATTAAGGATTCCATTAAGGTATTCGAACTGTAATTGCTCGAAGCATGATCGGGCGGTGGGAAAATATGCCCGCCGCCTTTTTTGTACAAAAAGGAGGGATTTTTATGGCAGAAACATTGCAGCAGTTTCAGCGGCGTATTGGGGAGTTTGTTCCCTTTAGTATGCATCTGAATGAATGGGGCCAGTTTGTGACCAATCCGGGCTTAACAAGCAAAGTGTGGGAGAAAACACTGATTCCCTTTGAAGGGGATACCATGGTATTTTTACTGGAGGATTCGGTGAAGCAAATGCTGGGAGGTTTGCAGGAGGCGCTGTACCGGGACTTTGGCTGGATGCTGGCAGAGTCCCTGCGTGAGGATACATTTCATGTGACCCTGCATGACCTGGAAAATGGCCACCCTTGCGAAGAACTGCGCTGCCGAACCACACAGACCGGTCTGCAGGCAAAAGAAGTATTAAAGCAGGTCAAGGAGCAATACACCCGGCCCATTCGCATGCATACCACCAAGATGATGAACATGGTGGGCAGCAGTGTGGTGATGGTGCTGGAGGCAGCGGATGAAGAAAGCCATAACCAGTTGATGGCTCTGTATGAGGCCTTTGAAGAGGTTAAGCCACTGAACCGCCCCCTGACACCCCACATTACGCTGGGGTATTTTCAGCCGGGAGTCTATGGCTGGGAAGGAGCCCAGAACCTACAGAAATTTTTTGACTGGACCGGGGAGAATCCCTTTGAAGTGGTGTTGTATATGGAGAACTTAGTGCATCAGGAGTTCAGAAATATGAACGACTATTATGAGGTATAAGTTTGAAAGCTGCGCTTTCAAACGGGTTTTGTGGCTTTCGCCGCCCTGAGGGGCGCCGATTTTACGTTGTAAAACCAGCCACAATTCCCCAAAGGAAGGAGGGGCTTTCGCCAAACGAAAGCCATGATTATAAAGATGGAAAGGTTTTTAGCGCGTGTAAAGGCAGGAGTGTATGGTACTTTTGTGGCGGATGCGGTGGGCGTGCCCGCGGAGTTTAAGAGCAGAAGTGCATTGAAGGCTCAGCCGGTGACGGATATGATGGGGTATGGAACTTACAACTAGCCCCGGGGTACCTGGTCCGATGATAGCAGTATGATGCTGTGCCTGTTGTATAGTATTACCGAGATGGGCCGCTTGAAATATCATGATATTATGGATCGTTTTATAGCTTGGTACGACAAGGGTGAATATACTCCCTGGGGCGTATGCTTTGACTGCGGTATGGCCGTTGCGGATGCCCTGAGTCGGTATCGTCACGGTGGGGAGCCGGTGCTGTGCGGTGGAACCCACATCCGCAGCAACGGAAATGGTTCGCTGATGCGCATTCTCCCCATGGCTTTTTATGCCTATGCCCATTTTGGGACGGATCTTGCGGCCTCTGGTCGGGCCATGGAGGAGATTCATAAGGTGTCGGCACTGACCCATCGTCACTCCATCAGCCTGTCCGCCTGCGGGATTTATGTGAATATCGCCACCCGTCTGCTGGCAGGGGTAGGTCTGCAAGAGGCGGTTCAAGAGGGGACTACTGCGGCCTTGAAGTGGTATGACAGCCACGAAAAGTTCAGCAGTGTGGGCCAAACCTGGCATCGCCTGATGGATATTCAGGCCCTGCCCGAAGAAGAAATCCGCAGCAGCGGTTACGTGGTGGATACCCTGGAGGCTGCCTTGTGGTGCCTGCTGAATACGGACAATTACCGGGATTGTGTGCTGAAAGCGGTGAATCTGGGAGAGGACACGGATACAGTGGCAGCGGTGGCCGGTGGTTTGGCGGGCTTGACCTATGGTTTTGAAGGAATCCCCGCAGATTAGCGTGAAGGCCTGGCTGCCCGGGAGGAGATTAATAAAGTGTGTGAGGATATGGCCTGTTATATGGCTTCCTATAAACCGGGGGTGTAAAAATGTACGATATTCATATGCATGTGGTGCCGGGAGTGGATGACGGTTCTTGGGACTTGCAGATGTCCCGATGGATGTTAGATGTGGCCGGTTTGCAGGGGGTGGAGCGAGTGCTGGCCACGCCCCACAGTTCTGCCTTTGATGGCGGGGATCATGAGAACACCAAAGAACAGTTTGAAAAGCTGAAAGAGATGGCCCCGATCCCGGTATATCTGGGCTGCGAAGTGCTGTGCGAGCAGGAACGGATGGCCACGATTACAGAACGCTTGGAAAAGGGGATATACCCCACAATGAATGGTACACAGTATGTGCTGACGGAGTTTTTTCCTTGGGTAAAGGAAGAAGAGGCGCTGATCTGTGCCCGGTGGCTGCTGAATAAGGGCTGGATTCCCATCATCGCCCATGTGGAGCGTTATCGTGAGTTGTTTGACGGGGATGCAGTGGAAAAGTTAAAGGCACTGGGATGCTGTTTTCAAATTAATGTATATAGTATCTTTGACGAGGTCAGCGAAGAAATCAAACTCAATGCTCATAAATTAATGAATTATGGTTGGGTGGATTTTCTGGGCTCCGATGCCCATCGCCTCAATCACCGTCCCCCCAGTGTGGGCAAAGGGCTGGAGTATATGCGCAGTCATTGGGCGCCGGAATATCTTCATCAAATTAGTACAGAGAATGCGGCTGTGCTGCTGAATATGCAATGATGGACCGGACGATTCTACATTGTGACTGCAACGGATTTTTTGCCAGTGTGGAGTGTGTGCTGCACCCGGAGTACCGCAATGTCCCCATGGCGGTGTGCGGTAACCCCGAGAACCGTCACGGGATCATCCTTGCCAAAAATGAACTGGCAAAAAAGTACGGGATTCAGACGGCGGAGACCATCTGGCAGGCCAAGAGGAAGTGCCCCGATCTGGTGCTGGCGCCGGCCCACCATGGGGAGTACAGCCGATATTCCAAGATGGTCAATGAAATCTATTTACAGTATACCGACCAGGTGGAGCCATTT
>JAFUJY010000254.1 GCA_017467985.1 Bacillota bacterium | reverse complement strand
TAACCGAACTGGTAGAACCAGAATAAAATCGCCACAAAACCCGACAATCCACCGTACAAAAAAGAAGTGTCCCGAAGATTTACATAAAAGGAAAAAATCTGACTGACCACCAACAGGGTTATGGTGGAAAAAACGGCGCCGGGCAGGGCGTCAAGCAGGGATACCCGTTGGGTGGGCAGTACCAGAAAAAGGCTCCAGAAAATAAGGAGCAGGACCAATACCGGAACCACCAGACGAAGCACGCCCCATACCAGTTCCAAGAAGGGGCTGGACCCCAGCAGCTCTAATATTTTCCGCCCGAAAATGGACATTACCAGCATTAAAACAATGGCGATGGACAGCAAAATGGTGTATAAAATGGACAATAGGTATCGCAGTAAGAGGGATCGTTTGTCCCGTTCACGGTAGACCATGTGCATCCCTGTCATAAGGGCGCGGATCATGCGGGAGGAAGACCAGAAGACCATCAGGGCGGAAAGGGAGAAGAGTCCCACAGAGCCATTCAGGGACGACAAGATTTGTCGCAACATCTTCAATCCACTGGGAGGAAGTGTCCCGGATTCTTCCAGCACCACCAGAAGCCCTTCCCAATTTAGGGTGCCTAAGTTGCTGAGCCACATGCTCAGCAGCATCAAAAAGGGTACAATGGACAAAATAGAGAAAAAAGCGATCTGGGCGGCGTAGGTGGATATTTCATCCTGCCGCAGACGACGCAGATAAACAGAAAAAATCAGTCGAATCATCAGAAACCTCAAAAATTTTAATATATTTGTCACAACAGATTTGCATGATTTCATCAAGTATGATATAATAGTTATAGGACTATGTCCTGTCACATTTACGGAAGAAAGAGAGATCATATAGTATGCCAATTAGGATACCGGATCATTTACCGGCAGCGGATGTTTTGCGCCGGGAAAGGATTTTTGTTATGCCCGAGGAGCGGGCTCGTCATCAGGATATTCGAGAGCTTAAGATTTTGATTCTGAACCTGATGCCCATGAAACAGCAAACCGAGGTGCAGTTGCTGCGTTTGCTGGGTCGTTCACCCCTGCAGGTAGAAGTGACACTGCTGGCCATGTCCTCTTATGAGTCCCGACATACGTCGCAGGAGTATTTACTGTCATTTTACCATACATTTGAAGAAGTGAAGGAACAGCACTTCGATGGTATGATTATCACCGGCGCACCGGTGGAGCATATGGAGTTTGAAGAGGTAGCCTATTGGCCGGAACTGGTGGAGATTATGGAGTGGAGTAAGTCCCATGTGACCTCCACCATGCACATCTGCTGGGGCGCTCAGGCCGGTTTGTACTATCATTACGGCGTGCCCAAGGGACACCTGGACAAGAAGATGTTCGGTGTATTTGAGCATGAGCGAGTACCCGAGATGCACAACATTATCCGCGGGTTTGACGACGTGTTTGTCGCACCCCATTCCCGGCACACCTATACGCCGGAAGAAGAGGTGCTCAAGCATCCCGAGCTCAAGATTCTGTGTAAGTCCAAGGAAGCAGGCATCTACCTGATTAAGTCTGAGAAGTATCGTCAGATCTTCGTCACCGGACATTCAGAGTATGATGAGGACACACTGAAAAATGAGTATTTCCGGGATTTAAACAAGGGTCTGTCCATTGACATGCCGGTGAATTATTTCCCCGACAATGACCCGAATCAGTTACCAAAGAATACTTGGCGCTCCCATGCTAACTTATTATACGCCAATTGGCTGAACTTTTATGTGTATCAGGAGACGCCATACGATCTTTCTAAGATCGCAGAGATTACCGAACTACTATATAGATAAAAGAGTTTTGGGGGTATTTACAACATGAAATTGGACGCGCTTCATCTTTTGGTGGATGCGGCGAAGGCGGGGGAGCCCTATACCTATGGGACCCTGCAGGAGGCAGCCGCGCAGGCAGCGGATCATGCCACGATTTATCTGGCACCGGATGTGTACTGGACCGACGATCCGGCCGATCCCAATGTGGAAAATAATCTGATTGGACTCACTCTTACGGCCAACAACCTAACATTGATTGGCTTGGGCGCGACACCGGAGGAAACGGTGATCTGCGGAGACCGAGGACAGATGCACGGTTCCATCGGTAACTGGAACACGCTGGGCATTGCGGGCAGCGACTTTCAGGCGGAAAATATCACCTTCGGAAATTACTGTAATGTGGATTTGGAGTACGCTCCCGATCCATCCAAGAACCACAAGAAGAGAACGGACAGCATCACCCAGGCCCAGGTTATCATTCCGGTGGGCGCGCCTGATCGCTGGACGTTTACCCGATGCCGATTTATCAGCATGCTGAATGTATTCTCTTATAATCGGCAGATGGGCAGAATTTACTATAAGGACTGTTTTTTCCAGTCCACGGATGATTCCATCGGAAGCGGCGACGTGAATGTGTTTGAGAACTGTCACTTTGTTTGGTATTCCAATCATCCGTCGGGCAGCGCCTGCGAAACGTTGTTGGTTTATGCCGGCTGTCATTTTGAAGGACGCTTATTGTATCCTGATTTTGACTCCACGGTGTACCTGTCCAAGGCACAGCACCGCACCATCGCCATGTTGGATTGCTCCATTTCGGGCAATGTGACCGGCGTAAAGTGGAATGTGAACCCCCATGAAGCTCTGCGCTGCTATACGTACCACAACACCTTTGTGCCAAGCTGGGACCGCCCGGAGTGCAGCGTCATTCTGGAGAAATGTCCCCTGCTGCTGCAGGCATTTAAGGTGGGAGACCAGTATAATATCTGGAATCTGCTGCGGGGAGAGGACAACTGGGACCCCTGCGGACAAAAAGATACCATGGCGCCCTTTGGGGAAATTCCCTGGCGGGTGCGTTTAACCCCGGCCCAAGTGACGGTGCCGGCGGGAGGCACCATCGAGATTGCGGCAAATCAGTATTGGCACAGCGGATCGCTCACTTGGAGGGTTGAGCCGGAGGATTGGGTTACTTGCACCACCTGTGACAGAATCGGAAAGATGCAGTTAACCAATCAAAATCCTCACCCTCAGCAGAAAACGGTTAAGGTGCAGGCCATTACGCCCCAAGGACTGGAAGGTGTCGCTTACTATACTTTAGATTATATTCCCGTTGC
>JAFUJY010000253.1 GCA_017467985.1 Bacillota bacterium | reverse complement strand
TTCGTGCGGCTGGGATCACAGAGAATGTGGCATGGCCGTTGTCCCCTATTTTTGATGATCAGTATCAGTTTATTGGTTTTGGTATGAATCGCATCGAGTCTGATTATGAGCTGGATGATATGTACGTGTATCCCCCCCAGCAGAATGCCAGTCTCACCATGAAGGAGAAGGTGCAGACCTTAATCAGTCTGTGCGATGTAACAGATAAGATTCACAGTATTGGTCAGGTGGTGGGTGATTTTAATCCCAACAATATTAAGGTGCGTCGTGATGGCACCGTGGCCTTTGTGGATGCGGACAGCTATCATATTCACAGCAGCGGTAAAGAGTATCGTTGTATCGTATGTGCTCCGGGTTATGTGGCACCGGAAGTGGTTCGTGCTTGTGCCGGCACCACGTATGCCGACTGTCCCAGTCAGACTTTTACCCAGGAGAGTGACCGTTTTGGTTTGGCCATTCATTGTTTTCGTATGTTGATGAACGGCTGCCATCCTTATATGATGCAGCGTGAAGTGAGACGTCAGGGCTCCATGCCCGCCCCCAAGAGTTTGGATAAGCGTGTGGAAGCAGGTGAGACACCCTTCTTTACGAAGGTGAAGGACTATACAGTTCCGTCCTATACTCCGGATATTTATAGTCTTCCCCCCTACTTGTATAGTATGTTTAAGAAAACCTTTGTGGATAGCAGCTATCTGCCTCGGGTCCGTCCCTCGGCAGCGGATTGGAAGAAGAATCTGGAACGCTACCAGCGGGAATTGAAGGAGTGTCATAAGGATCCCAGCCATCATTATTGGAAGGGCAATAAGACTTGTCCTTATTGTGAGGCAGAGCAGCGCAGATTGGAGAAATTGAATCAGACCACCGGTGGTAAGGTGGTTCCCAATCAGCCTACTTTTAAGCGTCGTGCGGCGCAGACCACGGCTGGTATCGTCCAGCCTCAAAAAAAAAATAGTACCCTCTTTTGGTGGACAACCCTGATTATGGCAGTGATGATGCTGGCACCCATGGCTTCGGAATTGCTGTTTCCTATATATGATATGATTTTGGAGAATCCGGAGTGGGCGAAGATCGCAGCCTGGGGCAGCATGCTTTTTGGTATGTTGGGTTGTATTTTGTATAATAGTGTGTGGGCGGCGGGGCGCCATACCCGTCATTATCAATGGTATGAATATTTTATTTCTTTGGGATATGCTATGTTGTTTGCCCTGTGCTTCGGCGTAGTGGCAGTGGTGGTGGGCGTGGTCCTGTATATCGTAGGGTACTTTTTATCAATGATTTTCACAGCCACATTTGCGGCTGCAGTATATGGAGGTTGAAGATGATGAATTTGACAAATTATATTTCACAGGGACAGTACCGTTATTATTATGATCAGCTGACCAATAAGGATAAGGCGCTGTATAAGCAGATTCTGTATGGGTTTATTACTTTTCAGGAATCCATGATGCTGAGTACCGGGGATATTGACCGCGTGTTGGACGTATATCATAAGATTTGTTACGATGTGCCGGAGATCTTTTTCGTGAAGAAGCTGAAGTATCGTCCCGGCATGAGCATTGAACTGCTGGTGGAGTACCGTTTTACCCCCCAGGAATGCTTGGGTATTTTTGAGGTCATGGACGAGAAGTGCCAGAAGCTGAAGGCCTTGACTGCCGGTATGGGGGATGTGGAGAAGGTGAAGGCCGGACACGATTATCTGGTGCATCATGTCACTTATCGGGATGTAGGTGCGCCCTACAGTCATGAGGCGGCCGGCCCGTTGGTATATGATATCGGCGTGTGCGAAGGTATTTCTAAGGCCTTTAAGTACATTGCAGACCGTATTGGCCTGAAGGCCATCGTGGTTTCCGGTATGGCCACCGGTGAGGGAAACCCCAATGGAGGCGGTCATGCCTGGAATGTGGTGGAAGTGGATGGAAAGCTGTATCATTTGGATGTAACCTTTGATAGTGGTCTGTCCAAGAACGGCGCTGCCCGCTATGATTATTTTCTGTTGTCTGCGGAGGAGATTAGTGCGGATCACTGTGAAGATCCCGGTCAGCCCATATGTTCCCATGTGTACAACTACTATGCAACGGTAGGTTGTCTGGCAGAGGGCAAGCGGGATGTGGTGAAGATGGTCAGTGGCATGAAGAGTGGTGAATCGGTGGTATTCCAGATGCCCCAGATCCCCGCGCCGGAGGAGGAGATCGTGAATGCGGTATGGAAGGCGGTGCAGGATGCCATGCCCCAGAGCGAGTATAAAATGCTCATGTATCATAACAAAGAAAGACGTGTTTTTCAGTTGAATAAAGAGTAAAAATCAGCGAATATTGCTATTTTTACTTTTCATTGCCGATTTGCAATTTCCCCTTTGCAAATCGGCTTTTTTCTATTATAATAAAAGGAGACTACAGAAATGGAGGCCGCAGTATGGAACATTTAGATAATCAGTCATTGTTATTTTATCTCTCAGGAGCATCCTATACAGCCGAAAAGGCGGCAGGACAGGCCGAGGCTACCTTTGCCAAGGAAGTGGAGTTAATTGATGAAGGAGTACATGGAAAGGCTATTGCCTGTTATACACGACAGCAGCTGGCCTGGAAGGCGCCCCATAATATTTATGCGGAGCGAGGCACCCTTTCTTTTTGGTGGAGATCCCGTTACCCGGTGGGCCCCACGGCATTTCCGCTGTTTCGTGTGGGCTATGCTGATCACAGCAGCTGGGATCAGTGTTTTTTGCGTGTGGATTATAATGGAGAGGGTCTGGAGGCCTATATTACCGATATTAATCTGTCCCGTGCCCGAGTGCATGGAGTGGTGGAGGAGTTCCCCGAACCGGATGCATGGATGAATATTGCCGTCAGTTGGGATGAATTGTGGGGATTAAAGCTGTATTTTAACGGTCAGCTGATTGCCAGCGAAGAGCGTCCCAGCGTGTATTTTGCAGGTTTGGATCAGTTTGGACCCTTCTCAAGAATTATCGGTCCCTGGCATGTACAGAGCGATTATAACTTTATTCGAGGCGGCGATATATGTGAAGTTTCCATTTGGGATCATATGTTAACGGATGAGGAGATGCAGGTTTTGGCCCAGGGTGAGCTGCCCAATCCGGCGCCCTTTGTACTGGATACCACCGCTCGTCAGGTACGGGAAGGGTGGCTGCTGCGCAGCGGTATGACCGAGAAAGCGCCTCGGATCCCTGCCATGGCCGCCGTTCGTAAAGTAGAGATCCACGATGCCTATGACTTAAAGCGCTGGTGGTTCAAGGGCATTGACGGTATCCGTGAGACCACCTGGCCTGGTGTATATAATCGTTCCCGTCTGAAGGGACGTAATGACTATTTCCAGTTCCCGGACTGGGATTGTTATTCTGTCTCCGGTCAGGCGATCACCTTCCATCTGCCCAAGGAGCCCTATAATCATATTGAAATTTCCGGCAGTGCTTATGGTAAGGTGGAAATTGTGGATAATGACGGCTCTGTGAAGGAAGAGTTGTTTGAGCGTCCCCAGGGATTGGAGCGTTCGGTGGATCGCGTTGCCGATCATATGGGCGGCAAGATCCGTTTTACCAATGTGGAAAAGGAAGAACCCATTGGCGATTTTTCTGTATATAATGTGTATGAAGGTCCGGCACCCAAGGGTATGTATTCATATACATATCGGGTGGTTCCCGGCGTGGCCGGCGGCGATCCCAATCTGGCGGATTTTATCGAGGGCCGCTACACTCCATATGAGCGTAATATCTGGACAGCGGTGGAATACGGTGCTGATTTCACCACGGATGTGCGGGATCAGGGGGGCTATCCCTTCTATAATATTATTATTCCGTATATTGAAGATGATGAAGCTGCGCTGGATGGTATCGAACTGAAGTTCAATACACCGGCGGATTGTGAAGGAACATATGCAGTTCAGGTGAAGGATCCCTTGTGGTATTACCGGAATCTGGCTCACTTTACCTTTAGAACCCAGAAGGGCATTCAGCAGACTTTGTGGCTGGATACCCGTGATCGTATTCTGCCCCAGGGTCGCAGTTTGTACATTACCATTGCGGCCGATACAGCCCAGGCAGGCTTCGGCTTGATGCAGTCTTTGGAGATTCGCACAGTTTATAAGAGTGCAGAGTTGGGTAAAGCAGAGCATTGCGATGACCGATTTACCCAAGTGAAGGATATCGTGGGTCATAT
>JAFUJY010000252.1 GCA_017467985.1 Bacillota bacterium | reverse complement strand
TTTTGTTACAGTTTGCTGCGGATTTCCTTCTCGTAGAATTCCTCAACTTCGGCTACAGCCACATGAAACAGTTCGCCGTTCACCTTAACGGATACTCTGGGATCACCACAGGTGCCACAGCAAAAGCTTCCGCTGATCTTAACGGCATCTTCGCCCACCAGCTTCTTCAGCTTTTCAACCACCTCATAAGAACCCTTCAGATGACATGCACTTCCTACACATACCTGTACTTCCATTTTTTAATCCTCCTGAATATGTTTTTGATTATCTTCTGCTTGTTGTTCCAGAGCACGCTCCAGATCTTCTTTTTCAATGCGGACGAGCTGTTCGTCCGTCACTGTTTTATAACCTACCAAACGGTTGGCCTGCTGGGTAATTGTCTTTTCAAACAAATTACGAGCTTCCCGCGCGTTGGCAAAGTTTTCTGGTTTATGACCACAACGATCTACAAAATAGCCATGCAGCACCTCTCGGGCTTCGCTCGTCAGTTCATAGCGACTCTTCCCGCACATGCCCTCGTAAATCTTGGTTAACTCCTCCGGCTCATAGTCATCAAAGAAAATAAATGTATTAAAACGTGACCTTAACCCTGGGTTGGACTGCAAAAACTGCTCCATCAGTTCCGTATATCCGGCTACGATTACCACCAAGTCATCCCGGTGATCCTCCATGGCCTTCAGCAGTGTATCCACCGCCTCCTGACCAAAATCATTGGTTCCCGTATTAGCAGTTAGCGTGTATGCCTCGTCGATAAAAAGTACACCACCGAGGGCACTGTCCACCACTTCCGTTACCTTGGTAGCCGTCTGACCCACATAACCACTCACCAGTCCTGCTCGGTCCACCTCCACCAGCTGTCCGCCAGAAAGAATGCCTAACCCTTTGTACAGGCCTGCCAAAATACGAGCCACCGTGGTTTTACCGGTACCCGGATTCCCTGAAAAGACCAGATGCATGGACATGACCGCCTGGGGCAGTCCCCGTTCCTTACGCAGCTGCTTGATCTTGAGCAAGTTAATCAGATTGTTTACCTCTTCCTTTACCCGCTCCAGACCCACTAGACTATTCAGCTCGTCCAGCAGCTCATCCGCCGTTTTCTCCGGTTCCTTAGGCTGCACCTTAGGTGCTTCAGCCTTTTGGGCGGCTCCACCCGTTGTGGCCGCAGTCTTTTTCCTGGGCCGGGATGAAAGGGGTGTCAAGCCATTGGCTGCATTACCGGAGTTGACCTCATACTTTTTCAGATACTTCTGCAGACTCAAAATATAATTGGTCATGTTATCCAGCTCAATGGGATCCGTATCATTATTATATGAAATCATGGCCTGTCCCAGCTCCCGATACAAATTCACCAGATCCTGGGCATAAGTCGTTTTATTTCCTTTTTTCTTGCTGCGCACATCCATGCGCACACATTCTTGTATGGATTTAGGAATCTGCCGGTCATAATCCCCCGCCCCCAACTGCCGATCATAATAATACATCATGATCTGGTCCTTGGACAGGTACATTCCCGTTACCTGATTAATAAACCGAACCTCACTGTTCAAAATCCGATGCTCATAACAGGAAATATAAATTAAATACAAAACAATTTCCAATCGCGTACATTCCCGCAGGGTCATACGCTGACCGTCAAAAGCCCCTTCCTGCATCTGCAGCCGATCGCAAGTACGATACATCTTATCGCACTCCCCTTTCAGCCGATCTATAATCATGATCTCCAATGCTTCCTCCTCACAATCCTGCGGCAACACCGCATGTTAAAAGATTAACATGAAATACACAAAAAGTCAAGTATTACTCTCATTTTCTCTGCTCTAAGCACATATTTCGTTCCCAAAAAACGCCTTTTTCATACCCCTGGATGACCGGATCCTTCTCAGCCATCTCCAGACGCTTTTCGGCCCAGGCACAATACAGTTCATTTTGCTCAATACCAATGTAGCTGCGTCCCAGTTTTTTGCAAACCACGCTGGTAGTTCCCGAACCCAAAAAGGGATCCAGCACCACATCTCCCCGCTGGGAACTGGCCAAAACCAGCTTGGCAATCAATTTCTCCGGCTTCTGGGTGGGGTGGGCGGTGTTCTCACTCATGGACCAGAAGGGCACAGTGATGTCGTCCCAAAAATTGGACGGGCAGGTATCCCGATACTTGCCATCCGCAGTCTGGGTCCAGTCCTTGGCCATGCCATCCTCCTTGTAGGGTGCCAGCACTCGCTTGCGCTGCTTCACCGCATCCAGGTTAAAGGTGTATTCCTCTCCCTTGGTCACATACCAGATATCTTCCATGGCATTCTTCCAGTTGGCCTTGGCCCCCCGGCCCTTTTCCCGCTGCCAGGTAATGCGGTTGCGCACATGGGTCTTTTCCATCAGTACCCGGCCAATGACCAAACTGCTCTCCCAGTCGCAGCACACATACATACTGCCCGTTTCTTTTAACAGCGGCAGTACCAGATCCAGCCAGGACCGGGTATATACTTCATATTTTTCCAAATTGGTCTTAGAAAAATGATTGCCATGGTAATCTTTGTACAGATTATAGGGCGGGTCCACAATTAACAGATCCGCACATTCTCTGGGCAAATGGGGAGCTATTTCAAACAGATCCCCACAAATCGTGCTGTTACAGATCTCCTCCAGGGACACATCTGCGTCCACCAGTATGCACCGCTGCAGATACTCCATTCCCTCTGCCAGCCCCATGTCAATCGTCTTGTTTTTGGGCGACTTTTTTTTCATGATTCTTCTCCATCAAAGCCTGTTTCATGGCCGGATTCTTTTGCTTTTTATTTTGTTCCCGCAGGCGGTGACGGATCTGCTCCTGCACCTCCAGAACCTCCTGACGAAACTCATCCGCAGACATCCGCAGGGCTCCATGTCCCATAACAATCATCTGCTCCGCTGCGTCCGATGTGGCTACCCGCACCTTATGCTCCTTACTGATCTCGTAGGTTGCCCGCTCAATATAAGTATCCGCCGTTTCGGCTTCTTTGTGTATACAACATAAATATTATGATATTTTACGATATCTGCGGTTCCTCGGGGCACCTTGTAGGCATCAAATACCAGAATACAAATGCACTTTTTATACCCCTGATAGTTGGACAACATATCCATCAACCGCTGTCTGGCATTTTCCAGATTGCCCTGGGCCACATTTTTCAGTTCATCCCAAGCATGAATGATATTATACCCATCTACCAGCAAATATTCCTTCTGGGGCTTGACTGTCTTGATCTCTACTTTCCCTTCAGACGAAGTGGGCTTGGCATAAGGACTTCTGGTAGGCTCGAAGGCCTTTCGCTCCACTTTACCATAGGTTCGTTCGAAGATGGCCATCAGTTCCTTATCTGCTTCCAGAGAATCCACCCGCGGCCCCTGTGCCCGCACCCGAATGGGAGCCTCCTGAACGACCTCCTCCAGCTTTTCCTCACTATCCACACCTTCCAAGTGCATATAGTCTTCCACTTCGTTCCACTTTACCACGAAGCCGGCACCATGAGAGCAAAATACAGAATCGGCAGTGTTAACCAGATCCCGCTCCGGATCATACCCGAATTGTTCAATGATCTCCTGGGCATTATGACAGGGCCTGTACCCATTTAAAACGCAGCTCAGCTGCCCCAAACCACGAGTATAGGCAGTTACCTCCAGCGGGTACTGATGCATCAAGGCCACCGGTGCCATACCACTAATCAGCACCGTTTCCTCTCCCGTCTGGGGCGCCTCAAACTCCGCCCCCATACGCTGCAAATCTGCCAGTGCCCTTCCAATATGCTGGGACGGAATTTCCAACTGGAATTCATACCAAGGCTCCAGCAAAACACTTTTGGCCTTCATCAGACCATGGCGCACTGCCCGATAGGTGGCCTGGCGAAAATCGCCACCCTCTGTGTGCTTCAAATGTGCCCGTCCTGCAATCAAAGTAATATGCATGTCCGTAATGGGAGAACCGGTCAGTACCCCAATATATTCCTTTTCTTCCAGATGGGTCAATATCAGTCGCTGCCAGTTTCGATCCAGAACATCCTCGCTGCAGCGGGTACCAAAGACCAGACCGCTGCCCGGCTCGCTCTTCTTCGAAATATAGAGA
>JAFUJY010000031.1 GCA_017467985.1 Bacillota bacterium | reverse complement strand
TTGGGCAATATCGCACACTCACACCTCTCGTTCAAACAAAACGAAAAGAATCTTGATCCGCGTAGAATCCCCAAAGACCCGAAACAGCTCCGCTAAATCCGCTAATTCTTCCTCCGGCGGCATATGAGAACGAACCTCTTCCACTACTTCCGGATGCACCACAAACTGATCACAGCACTCTGCACCATGTCGCTCCATCATTTCGACCTCCATTCATATGAGCAGTTGTTCATGTGTTCATAATAATACAAGAAAGGGGATTTGTCAATATGTAAAGAAAAAATATATTAGAGAAGAGGGAGCTGGCAAGGGATAAAGCGGCCATTTAGCGTCAGCGGGGCCGCGTATCCCTTGCCAGCCTCTCTTCTCTCTAATCATACATTTTCTTTCCACTATCCGTCTCTAACTCCCAAAAGGAGCCCGGTTTGTATGTCGGCCTTTTCACGCCAGTGATGGCCGACATACAAACCGGGCTCCGCCCCTTACAGCCCAAAATGCTCTGCCAGTTTCTTCAGCACTTCTTCCCTTGTGTCCTTCTCTGTATCTTGCCGATACAGGGTGAAAAAGCCGCTATTGGCATATGTTTCATATGTTTCCGGGCTGTTAACCAGCGCAATGCACTGACGCCAGTTCTCCAGGGCACTTTCCGGATCCTCCATGCCCTCCAGTACCCGCAGCAAAAACTGTTTTTCCGGGTCCTCCCGATCAAAGAATCGCTCCACCGACATGCTCTGGGGCGACAACATCACTGCCACCTGGTGGTAGTCTGCGATCTCATGCAGCAGCTCTAACGAAATATTGGTATCCACAATAATCTTCTTGCCCAACTGGGACAGCTGGATAAGCTCCGCAATTTCAAATTCTGCCGCCTCCTGGGAAGTTCCCTTCGTCCAGGCCCCATAGTCCTGGGGAGTTCGACTCACAAATTCCTGCCAGCCGGACATGGTCTCGAAATAGCTGATATTGGGCTGATGCTCCACATCCGCAACCACATCGCTCACCTTAGAATGATAATTTTCGCCGCACTGGATCATATCATAGCGCTCTGCCAGCATCCGCACCATGGTGGATTTACCGGCATAAGCTGTACCTGTTATAAAATACACATTCTTCAAATAATGCTTAATAATATTATTTTCGATTTTCATATAATCTCTCACTTTCATAAGAATAATGCTGTATAACGGCCATTCCGCCACAGCGGGGCCGTTACACAGCATCCTTCTTTATTTGTTATATTCTCTTACTACAACCATATCCCCTTCGCAAATCTTAGTATTTCCTCGAGGAATTATAGTTTCTTCACCCCGCTGGATCATTAAAATCAGCGTCTCCTGATCCAGACCCAACTCGTGAAGTTCTTTATCCCTCCACTGGTGCTCAGCATCAATGATCACTTCCACCAGGTGCAGTTCCTCCCCCTTCTTGGCCTGATACTCCGAAGCACACATGACGACTTCATCCCCCTTTTCCAGGTAAGTCTCACCTCTGGGGATCAGCCTCTCTTTGCCGCGACGAATCATTACCATCAAAATATCCGTGGGAGTTTCAATTTCATTCAGATATTTGCCGCACCAAGGATGGCTAGACCCAATCTTGGAACAGATAAACTGTACCTCCCGCTCGTCAGAGTAGTCGTTAAATGTCTTCATGACATTACCGCTCTCATCTACCATCTTCAGTTTCTGGGACATCCAGGGCAGCAAAGAACCCTGCAGTACGATACTGAACAAAACTATACAGAATACGATATGGAACACATCGTTGGCCGTATTTACGGAGCTTACGGTGGCCATGATGGCAAATACAATAGAAGATGCTCCTCGCAGACCCGCCCAGGATACCAACGCAATCTGGGGCCAGGTGGCCTTAAAGGGCTTCAAAATTAGCGTTACCACCAGGGGACGCACCACAAAGGTCAGAATCAATGCAATACCAATGGCCCAGGGCAGCATGCCCGGCATATGGGAGGGGAAGCACAACAGACCCAGCAGGAAGAAAATCAGCACCTGCATCAGGCTGGTTACACCGTCAAAGAAATGCACCAGACGCTTCTTAGCCCCGATCTTGGTATTACCCAAAATAATACCTGCCAGATATGTACTCAAATACCCGTTGCCCCCCAACATAACCGGGATCACATAGGCCAGCACTGCCACAGCAAACACAAAGATTGCGTCAAAGCCTTCACCTTCAAAGTTATAATGGCGCATGAACCAGGACGCTGCCACGCCAAAAATCACACCAAAGCCCACACCATATACAATCTGGGCAAAAATGTCATAGGCAATGGAACCGCCCCCAGAACCATTCATAAAGGTCAACACTAACACCGTCAGCATATAGGCAAAGGGGTCGTTACTACCACTTTCCATTTCCAGCATGGATGCCGTGCGGTATTTCAGGTTCAGCTTCTTGGTTCGCAGAATGGAGAACACGGACGCCGCGTCCGTAGAACTCAAAACCGCACCAACCAGCAGACCCTCCCACATATCAAAACCTAAAATCAACCATGTAATCAGTCCTGTCAGAACCGCTGTCAATACTGTGCCTAAAGAAGACAGCAAAACCGATGGCACAGCCACCGGTTTTGCTTCACTCCATTTTGTACCGAATCCACCATAAAACATGATAAAAATCAGTGCCGCAGAACAGATCTGCTCTGCAAAGCTAAAATCATCAAACGGGATTTTCAGTAAACCATCTGAGCCAAAAATCATACCCAGGGCAATAAACATGACCAACAAGGGCATACCGATTTTATTGGCTAAACGATTACACAAAACGCAGGCAACAATGACAATGGCTCCTATTAAAAGAGTCACATTCATAATTTATGCGTTCTCCTCCTCAAATTTCTTCATAAATGCTGCCAGCTTTTCTACGCCTTCCATGGGCATTGCATTATAGATGGAGGCACGCATACCACCAACACTGCGGTGCCCCTTCAGATTAGAGAAACCTGCAGCGGTGCTTTCCTTAACAAACTTGGCATCCAGCTCCTCATTACCGGTGCGGAATGTTACATTCATCATGGAACGATCAGCGGGAGCAGCCACAGCATTAAACAGCTTGCTCTCATCCAGCAGATCATACAAAATAGCGCACTTCTTCGCATTCAGTGCCTTCATGGCTTCCAGACCACCCAGATCCTTAATCCACTCCAGAACCAGCTTGCACACATAAATCGGATATGTGGGCGGGGTATTGTACATGGACTCATTCTTAATCTGAACGGCATAATCCAGCATAGTGGGAGTACCCGGCAGAGTCTTACCCACCAAGTCCTCACGAACAATCACAACGGTCAAACCGGCAGGTGCAATATTCTTCTGAGCACCGGCGTAAATCAAACCAAACTTGGTCACATCAATGGGCTCAGACAAAATGCAGGAAGACAGATCCGCCACCAGCGGAACATTGCCGGTATCCGGAATATAATGCCACTTGGTACCAAAAATGGTATTGTTCAGACAGATATGTACATAATCTGCTTCCGGATCCAGATCCAGCTCATTCTGCTCAGGAACACGGGCAAAATTGCAGTCCTCCGTGGTACCTGCCAGATGAATCTTGTCGCTGAACTTCTTGGCCTCCTGATAAGCCTTCTTAGAAAACTGACCGGTTACCACATAATCAGCCTTGCCGCTCTTGGTCAGCAGATTCATGGGTACCATGGCAAACTGGGTGCTGGCACCGCCCTGCAAAAACAGAACCTTATAATTGTCCGGAATCTGCATCACTTCCCTGAACAGCACCTCGGCCTGCTTAATAATCTCATCATATACCTTAGATCGATGGCTCATCTCCATAACGGACATGCCGCTGCCATTATAATTCAGCATATCAGCTGCACATTTCTCCAACACACTCTGGGGCAGCATGGACGGGCCCGCAGAAAAATTGTAAATACGGTGATCAAACATAGTAATCTCCCCCTTAACTATAGTACCTTTTTAAAAGGATATATTCATTGTAGCATACTTCATTGCTTTTGTAAAGAAAAGAAAAAACTTTTATGTTTACAAAGTTTTTTTCCAAAAAAGCAATAAAATCGTCATATTTTCTCAGACACCTCCAAAACTTTTTCTCACCCACAAAAAAAGGAAGCGTTTCTTAGCAAAACCACTCCCCGGTCTTACTTAGAAACGCTTCTCTTGTTTTAACAAACCACTCTTACGCAGAATCGGTGCCAGTGCGGAATACAGCAGCACCGCAATCAAAACAGCCGCAACGGCATTAATAAATGTGGAAGCCGCCGTCCACTTAGCCAAAATATCCGCAGCACTTTGATCCATGCCCAGCAAAAACCGCTTACGCAGATAGGACATGATGGGATCCACCACCACATTAAAGGCCATACCGGAAACGGAACCCAGCACGGACCACTGAAACACCTTTTTCTGCTCCGTCTGCTCTGCCAAATGACCCACCTTATGGGCAACCACGCCCACGATCAAGCCAATACACAGCTTCATAATAAATGTCTGGGGAGCGCTGGAGGCATAACCACTGGTCAAATCCGCAATGGTCATTCCCACTGCGCCGGCCAGACCTCCTCTAACGCCGCCCAGCAGCAACGCTGCCAGTACACAAAAAGCATTTCCCAGGTGCAATGCCGTTTTGCTGCCCCCCACCGGAATATCAATTCTTAAAAACTGAAAACCAATATAACATAATGCAGCCAGTAATGCCGTCTGCGCCAATCGAATTGTTGCCTGAGATCTTTCGCTGTTACTCATATCCAGAACCTCCCTTTCTCATCAGTGATAACTGATGATGGAGTAAGGATACAACAAAACTGGCC
>JAFUJY010000251.1 GCA_017467985.1 Bacillota bacterium | reverse complement strand
GGATGATCGAACGAATGCAGAGCGACTTTGATACCGCCCCGGCGGATTTATTGGCGGCCATTGGGCCATCCATAGGACCTTGCTGCTTTGAAGTAGGGGCGGATGTGGCCCAGCAGTTTGCGGGGATTTTCCCCAGAGATGCCCAGGACTTGATCCGCAAAGCCGAGACGGAAGGCAAGTATTATGTGAATTTATGGGAGGCCAACCGCCGCACCTTGATGGATGGCGGTGTGCTGCCGGAAAACATTACGGTGACGGATGTATGCACGGCCTGCCACGCAGATGTATTTCATTCCTACCGAAAGACCAAGTCGCCGGGAAGAATGGCGGCCATTTTGGAACTGGTATAAGAGGCAAATATATGGAACAGAAGATTATGGGAATTGTGCCCGGCAGTATCGCCGATGAGCTGGGGATCCAGCCCGGAGATGTGCTGCTGGCGGTGTCCGGCCAGGAAATCGAAGATGTGCTGGATTACTATTTTTACACCGAAAATGAAGAAGTGACCCTGCTGATTCGCAGTGAAAACGGCGAAGAATGGGAAGCGGAGATCGAAAAGGATGATAAAGAAGAATTGGGTCTGATTTTTGCAGACCAGTTCATGGGGACTTATCAGCATTGTCATAACAAATGCATCTTTTGCTTTATCGATCAGCTGCCCAAGGGGATGCGGGACACCTTGTACTTTAAGGATGATGACTCTCGCCTATCCTTCCTGAATGGTAATTATATTACCATGACCAATATGAAGGAAAAGGATATTGACCGAATCATCCGGTATCATATGTCCCCCATGAACGTGTCGGTGCATACCACCAATCCGGAGTTGCGGGTGATGATGCTCAAAAATCCCCGGGCCAAGGAGATTATGACCCATTTGCGCCGCTTTGTGGATGCGGGCATCGTTTTCAACGGCCAGATTGTTCTGTGCAAGGGCGTCAATGATGGGGCGGAGTTGGAGCGGACACTGTCGGATCTGTCGGAGTTTGTGCCGGTGATGCAGAGCTTGTCCATTGTACCGGTGGGACTGAGCTGCCACAGAGAGGGATTATACCCCCTGGAGCCCTTTACCAAAGAGGATGCCCAGGCGTTGATTGCCCAGGTGGAGCCCTGGCGGCAGAAGTTCTTCCAAGAGACTGGTCTGCACTTTGTACATCTGTCTGATGAGTTTTACATTCTGGCAGGACAGGAAGTGCCGGAAGAAGAGGCCTACGACGGGTACCTGCAGATTGAAAATGGTGTGGGTATGATGCGGCTGTTCGTAAATGAAGCAGAGGAGGCCATCCGGGCGCTGGAACCGGGGACCAAGGGCAGCGGTAAGGTTTCTTTGGTGACCGCCCCCACACCCTGTGGTTATATCCAGCGGATTGTGGATGCCATTATGGCCAAAATGGATGGAGGGCAGGTGGAAGTATGCTGCATTCGTAATGATTTCTTTGGTGAGAGAATTACGGTGACAGGGCTGCTGACCGGTGGTGACATTATAAATCAGCTGAAAGATAAGGACCTGGGACAGTTATTGCTGCTGCCGGAGAACCTTTTGAAGGCGGATGAGGCCATTTTACTGGATGATGTTACGGTAGAAGATTTGAAAAAAGCTTTACAGATTGAAATAGATATAGTACAATCTTCTGGAAAGGACTTTGTCCATAAGATTGTTAAATGTTTGAAAAGGAATGAACTGAAATGAAACCAATAGTTGCAGTTGTAGGACGTCCCAATGTGGGAAAGTCCACTTTATTTAATAAGCTGGCGGGTAAGCGGGTATCCATCGTTAAGGATACACCGGGTGTAACCCGAGACCGTATTTATGCGGATGCGGAGTGGTTGACTCATAGTTTCCGTATCGTGGATACAGGTGGTATTGAGCCCAAGACTGACGATATTTTGCTGAAGTACATGCGCTCTCAGGCAGAACTGGCCATCGAGACTGCGGATGTAATCATTTTTGTAACCGATGCTAAGGCAGGCATGACCGATGCGGATGCGGAAGTTGGCAACATGCTGCGCCGCAGTAAGAAGCCGGTAGTTGTGGCTGTGAACAAGCTGGACCACATGGTGGATATCAGTCCCATTTATGAGTTTTACGAGCTGGGTCTGGGAGATCCCATGCCCATTTCTGCAGAACAGGGCCAGGGCATCGGCGACATGCTGGATGAAGTGGTGAAGTACTTCCCTGAGGAAGCGGAAGGAGAGGACGAGGATGAAGAACTGCTGAAGGTGGCTGTAATCGGTAAGCCCAACGCAGGTAAGTCTTCTTTGATCAATAAGCTGCTGGGTGAGGATCGTGTAATCGTAAGCGATATCGCAGGAACCACCCGTGATGCCATTGACACCAAGGTAAAGTTTGAAGATAAAGAATATATCTTTATCGATACGGCGGGTATTCGCCGTCACAGCCGCGTAAATGAAGAGATTGAGCGATTCTCTGTGATTCGTGCGGTATCTGCGGTGGAGCGTGCGGATGTGGCCATCGTTATGATTGATGCTACAGAAGGCGTGACAGAGCAGGATGCCAAGATTGCGGGTATTGCCCATGACAATGGCAAGGCGGTGATTGTGGCCATCAATAAGTGGGATGCGGTGGAAAAGGATGATAAGACCATTTATCGCTTCAGCGAGCAGGTGGATCAGGTGCTGTCCTTCATGCCCTATGCCCAGAAGATTTTTATCTCTGCCAAGACCGGGCAGCGTGTGACCAAGATTTTTGAAACCGTGGATATGGTGGCGGAGAATCATACCAAGCGTGTGGCAACCGGTGTTCTGAATGATGTGCTGTATGAGGCCATGGCCATGAATCAGCCCCCGTCAGATAAGGGCCGCCGTCTGAAGATTTATTATATGACGCAGATTGGCGTAAAGCCGCCCACATTTGTTATCTTTGTAAACGACAAGGAACTGATGCATTACTCCTATACCCGTTATCTGGAGAATCGTCTGCGTGAAAACTTTGGCTTTGCGTGTACACCGTTGAAGTTCATCATTCGTGAACGTGGTGTGCTGGAGGAACGATTCTAAATTCAGTAGGTAACAAAATGGATCGAGTTTGGTGTATGCTGTTGGGTTATGCCTTTGGGTGTATCCAGACGGCGTATATTGTAGGACGACTGACCAAGAAGATTGATATCCGTGATTACGGCAGCGGTAATTCCGGCGCCACAAACGCCATCCGTGTACTGGGTACAAAGGTAGGCCTGTGGTGCATGGCCGGCGACATTATCAAGGGTATCGTAGCCATGGTTGTGGCCGCATTGGTCTTTGGTTATGATAATAAAAATCTGATGCTGTTTACCGGCGTTGGTGCGGTGCTGGGCCACAACTTCCCGTTTTATATGGGCTTTCGGGGTGGCAAGGGTGTGGCCGTAACCATTGGTATTATGGCCTGTATGGATTTTCGAATTCTGGTTATTGCGGGTATTCCCTCGCTGTTGGTATTGGCAGCAACCAGATACATGTCCCTGGCATCGCTGTTGTTTGTAACGATTTTCCCCCTGTGCACAGCCATCTTCTACTTGGGTCAGCCCGGCGGTATTGAGGTGCTGCTACTGTCCCTGTTCTTCACCGTGATGATATATTGGCGTCATCGATCCAATATTAAGCGTCTGCAGGAAGGAACTGAGCGGAAAATGGGCCAGAAGGTTATTATTCAGCAGGAGGATAAGCCATGAGAGTGGCGGTGATGGGGTCCGGCAGCTGGGGGACGGCGCTGGCCATCCTGCTGTGTGAAAATGGCCATGAAGTTACGCTGTGGTCCTACTCAGCCCAAGAATATGAAACGCTGCAAAAAGAGCGGG
>JAFUJY010000250.1 GCA_017467985.1 Bacillota bacterium | reverse complement strand
TGGGGGTATGATCCTCAGAACTTTAATGTTCCGGAAGGGTCATATTCTACGGATCCTTATCACGGTGAGGTGCGAATTAAAGAGTTCAAGCAGATGGTACAGGCTTTACACAAGGCTGGCATTGGTGTGGTATTGGATGTGGTTTATAATCATACTTTCCAGTACGAGGATTCTTCTTTCCAGCGGACAGTTCCTTATTATTATTATAGAACTTGGCCGGATGGAACCAAGGCGAATGGTTCCGGCTGTGGCAATGAAGTGGCGACAGAGCGTCCCATGGTCCGCAAGTACATTATGGATTCGATTTTGTACTGGGCGCAGGAATATCATTTGGATGGTTTTCGTTTTGATCTGATGGGCTTGTATGATGTGGAGACCATGAATATGATCCGGGCTGAGCTAGATAAGCTCCCGGGCGGCAAAGGTATTTTGATGTATGGCGAGCCTTGGGGGGCAGAACCGCCCCAACTGCGGAAGGGATGCATGGCGGCCAACAAAAACAATATCCGTCTATTGGATAACCGTATTGCAATCTTTAATGATGAGACCAGAGATAGTATCAAAGGCAGCGTTTTTGATGTGAAAACACCGGGATTTATTAATGGTGCCTGGTACCAGGAAGGTGCGATCCGCAATAGCCTGCAGGGCTGGGCCGGTCCGTTTAGTACTGCCAAGATGCCCACCCAGACTATTTCATATGTGTCAGCCCATGATAATTTTACATTATGGGATAAACTGGTGAATGTGGAGAATCTGGCGCCTGCTGGTTATGAGGTTCCAAGTCCGTCCTGCATGTCTGCCAATAAAATGGCGGCAGCCCTTGTCTTACTGGCTCAGGGCATTCCTTTTATGCAGGCCGGTGAAGAATTTGGCCGAACCAAAAAAGGGGATGGCAACAGTTATAATTCCTTGAGCAGTATCAATCAGCTGGATTGGGGCCGAACCGGATTATTTGGCGAGTTGTTAGAGTATTATAAGGGTTTGATTCAGATCCGCAAGTCTTTTTCTGCACTGCGCTGCACCGGTGGTAAGAGCATCCGCAAGATGGTCTTTTCTAAGACGGAGCCCTTAGTGGTAGCCTTGACGCTGCCCGGCAGAAGAAAAGACCCCTGGCGTTTGATGGGCATGATTTTTAATGCATCCAATGAAACCAAGAAGGTAGAACTGGTATCCTGGGAAGATAATCCGCTGCCCAAGGAGTGGATGGTACTTGCCAACGAAAGCAAGGCCGGGATTGTTCCATTGGGGACTGTGACCGGCGATACAATCGAAGTCAAGCCCCACAGTGTATTAGTTCTTGTAAATGGAGGGAAATAAAATGAGAAGACAAAGTGGTATTTTACTGCATATTTCATCCCTGCCGTCCCGTTACGGTATCGGTACTTTGGGCAAAGCAGCCCATGATTTTGTGGATTTTCTAAAAGAATCTGGTCAAAGCATGTGGCAGATTCTGCCTTTGGGCCCCACTGGATATGGAGACTCTCCCTATCAGTCTTTCTCCACTTTTGCAGGTAATCCCTATTTTATTGATCTGGAAATGTTAGTGGAAGAAGGTTTGCTGCTGCAGGAAGAGATTACCGAGCAGGGACCGTTGGGCTACATTGAGAAGGTGGACTATGGTCTGTTATTTAATACTCGTATGAAGCTGCTGAGTAAGGCTGCCCAGCGAGGCTATGGCAAGTATGGAGAGGCCGAGCAGCAGTTTTAAGCAGAAAATGCAGATTGGCTGCCGGATTATGCCCTGTACCGTGCCCTCAAGAACTATTTTCCGGAAAAGGCTTATTGGAACTGGCCGGAGGATATTCGCGACCGAGAGCCGGAAGCTATGGCGAAATATGGCGAGCTATTAAAGGCTGAAGTAGAAGAGACCTTCTTTATCCAGTACTTGTTTGAGTGTCAGTGGAAGAAGTTAAAGGCTTATGCTGCAGAAAAGGGGATTGAGATCATTGGTGACCTGCCCATTTATGTAGCTACAGATAGTGCGGATGCCTGGAGCCATCCGGAACTGTTTATGCTGGATGCTCGCAAGCGTCCCACTGAAGTTGCCGGTGTTCCGCCGGATGCATTCAGCGATGATGGTCAGCTGTGGGGGAATCCCATCTACAATTGGCCTAAGCATAAGGAGACGGATTATGCTTGGTGGACCCGTCGTCTGGCAAAGGCTGTGGAACGTCATGATTTGGTGCGTATTGACCATTTCCGAGGCTTTGCGGGCTATTATTCCGTTCCCGGCGACAGTGAGACCGCCAAGAATGGTGAATGGAAAGTGGGTCCGGGTTTGGATCTGTTTGAGACACTGAAAAAGCATATTTCCATGGATTCTCTAATTGCGGAGGACTTGGGTGTGTTGGATGATCCTGTGCGAGAACTGTTAAAGGGAACCGGATTGCCTGGAATGAAAGTTATGCTCTTTGCATTTGGCGGGGATGATTCAGAATATCTATGCCACAATTATACATATAATAGTATTGCCTATATCGGAACTCACGACAACGAGACATTGACCGGCTGGATTTTTAACCCCAAGACCTCACCTGAGTGCCGTCAGAATGCGGTGAATTACATGCGTCTGCGTGAAAGTGAAGGCTACAACTGGGGCGCCATCCGTACATTGATGGCCAGCGTGTCCCAGCGGGTTATCTTCCAGATGCAGGATATTTTAGGCCTGAGCAACTATGCCCGTATGAATACCCCCTCATCTGCCATGGGCAATTGGCAGTGGCGTGTTCGTCCGGATGTATTTACTAAGGAGTTAAGTGCCAAGTTAAAGAAGTGCACCGATACTTATCATAGAAATTAAAATGAAAAAAGCAAATATACAATATGTATCCTTTCCCGCAGATCGGCGGGTGATTGCCATCAGTGATATTCACGGTAATTTAGACTTTCTGAAAGGTCTGCTGGAAAAGATTCAATATTCCACGCAGGATATTTTGGTCCTGGTGGGGGATGTGCTGGAAAAAGGCCATCAGAATCTGGAAACATTGCGGTTTTTGGTGGCATTAGCTAAGGATCATCTGATTTACAAAGTGGCAGGCAACTGCGATGTGTTGTATGAAGATGTTTTCGAAGTATTCACTCGTGAAAACGATGAAGAAATGCTGGGCTATTTACTGCGCCGCAAGGGAACGGATACGGGAGTT
>JAFUJY010000249.1 GCA_017467985.1 Bacillota bacterium | reverse complement strand
GGCAGCGGCAATTATGGTAATGTAGAAAGGGATGGATATGGATGTATCAATTATTTTTAAGATAGCTGCAGTGGGCATTATTGTCGCAGTACTGAATCAAGTGTTAAGCCGAGCCGGCAGGGATGAGCAGGCCATGATGACCACCTTGGCAGGGCTGGTTGTAGTTTTATTTTGGGTAGTGCAATATATCGGGGAACTGTTCGAAATGATCCAGCAGTTATTTGGTTTGTAGAGAATATGGATATGTTAAAAGTAATTGGCATGGCCTTTGCGGGTGTGATGCTGGCACTGCTTATGGGCCAGCAAAAAAGTGAATACAGTTTATATATTGCCATTGCAGTGGGTGTATTGATATTTTTGTACATTAGCGGGTATCTGCAGGAGGCAGTGAAGCTGCTGCAGGATATGGGCGCCCAGAGTGGTGTGTCCGGCGGGGCGCTGGGAATCTTATTCAAAGTCATGGGAATTGCTTATCTGACAGAGTTTTCAGCCCAACTGTGCAAAGATGCAGGACATGCAGCGATTGCCATGAAGGTAGAACTGGCAGGAAAACTAATGATTCTGGTGACTGCCATCCCCATTTTTTCTTCTTTGGCAGAAATGATTCTGTCCCTGCTGCAATGAGGCGGGGGATGATGGTGATGCTGGTATGGCTGGCTGTATCCATACCAGTGCGGGCGCAGGAGGAAATTGACTGGTCCTCTTATGATTTTAGTATCATCGAAGAGGAACTGGCAGAACTGAAAGATGGAGAAGCATATTATGGTGATATGCTGCGATTTGACAGTTTTAAGGACTTGGCCAAGCAGATCTTTTCCGGGGATGTTCAGCTGGGAGTGGGAGAATTGCTGAGGACACTTATGAACCTGATACTGGGAGAATTGCGGGAGCAATGGCGGTTAATTTTGGAGTTGGCAGTGATTTTGGTTTTCAGTGGAATGTTAAAGGCTCTGGACCTCTCCTTTGGAAACTCCCAGGTGGAGCAAATTGCCTTTTATGTACTGTTTGGCACCGCTGTAACCCTTCTCTTTCAAAGTTTTTATAATGTATATTTGCTGGCAGCAAAAACCGGTGAGCATACCCTGGGGATACTCATATGTCTGGTGCCGGTGCTGGCAGCCATCAAAGCCGGAGCCGGTGCCGGTGTTTCGGCGGGGATACAGTCCGGTTTCTTATTGAGCGGAATTCAAGTTGCCTCCTGGTTGGTACAGACAGTATTTTTTACGGGGATTCTGCTGTTTGTGGTTTTGGCCTGTCTCAATCAGCTTACCGGACAAAATCTGATGAAGCGTATTACAAACCTGGCCAAAACACTGGTACAAAAGGGAATTAAAGGCGTGAGCGCGGCATTTTTGTTTTTGATGAGCTGGCAGGGAATCACCGCAGGGGCGGCGGATGGCTGGATGAAAAAGAGCTTGATGAGTGCGGCGGGGGCAGTTCCCGTGGTGGGAGATGCCATCAGCGGGGCGGTAGATACCATATTGGCAGGGGCAGCGGCAGTGGGAAAATGTGTGGGCAGCGGCGGGATGATTATACTGGTATGCACTTGTATGATTCCGCTGGCAAAGCTGATGGCCATGTGGCTGTTATATAAGGTAACGGGAGCTCTTTTATCCCCCATCGCCGATCATAAATTAACAGATCTTTTAGAAGTGGCGGGGGACGGTGTGGGGATGCTCCTGGGTGTACTGCTGGTATTGATGGGAATGTTCGTGTGTGGTGTGGGAATCTTTTTGCGAGGGCTTTAGTATGAATCAATGGATTAGTCAAATTGTTGTTTTTGTTGTATTTACAGCGGTATTTGAAGCACTGCTGCCCCAATCCAAAATGAAAAAATATGTGAGAATGATACTGGGTGTCCTTTTGATCATGGTGGTCTTGGAACCCCTCATAGGGGGACAATGGAACGTGTCGCTGCCGGAGATGATGCAGCAAGAGACAAAAGAACTGCCGGTGATGGGACAGATTCATGAGCAATACAATATTTATATTACTCAAGCACTGGAAGAAAGTCTGGCAGGGACAGAGATTGCCATTGAAAGTGTAAATTGTACGCTGTCAGAGGCCGGGGTTCTTCAGGGAATAAAAGTGGTATGCAGTGCCAGAGAGGATCCTTGGGTGATCATAAAGCTGCCGGGGCAGGAACGGGAGAATATGGCAGGAAAGCTCCAGCAGGAGTTTTCGGAGCTTTTACAAACGGATGTTATCGTAGAATGGAGATCGTGAAATGAAACTGAATTGGAAGGGGTGGCTGGGTCCCAATAAAGAAGGGGGGAAGCCAGATTATTTTTCAGTGTTATTTCCTATACTGCTTGTCGGTGCAGTCATAATTTTGGTGATGACGAATACCAATAGGAATATACCGGATACGGCGAAGGGAGAAGCTTCTTCCCAGGAAGAGGTTACGGCAGTAAGGGGCGATTCCTATGCAAAAATGTTGGAAGAAAAGCTGGCAGAGGCTTTTTCAAACATGGCAGGTGTGGGAAAAGTAAAAGTGTACGTAACATTGGCGGGGAGCGGAGAAGAAACCGTGCTGAAGGATGAGAGCAACATGGCAGAGGAAGTTCGGGAGGAAGCCAGCGGAACATTCAGAAGTTCTCAGCAGCAGGAACAGGAGGAGAGGACGGTGACGGATACCAATGGCAATCCGTATGTGATTCGCTCCACCTATCCAGAGGTGAAAGGGGTCTTAATTGTAGCCCAGGGAGCCAGTTCGGCGGTGGTCAGAGAACAGCTGCTCTCAGCAGCCTCCACATTGCTGGGCTTATCCTATCAGCAGATCCAGGTAGCAACATATCAGTCTTAGGAGGGTAATTCCATGAGTCGGTTCAGAAAAAATCAGGCAGTCATCGTAGCGTTGGTGCTAATGGTCGTCGTAGCCGGATACCTGAATTTTAGCAGTAAGACGGCGGATGCATCCAGCAATGCAGCTGGCAATGAGTCGTCCATGAATTTTCAGGCGGATGGTTTTGAAGAGGGGACACTTCTCCCGGTGGGAGAAACCAGCGTCCCGGACCTGCAGGCAGATGCAAATGAAACAGCGGGTAGTCTTACCCCGGAAGGAGAAAATGGGGATTCTGAAGAAACGGGAGATGATTTGCCAGGAGAGGCTGTGCTGGTAGACAGCGATGCCATTATTCCGGAATATTTTGCCCAGGCAAAAGTGGAGCGGGAAAATGCCAGAGCCAAGAGTCAGGACATTTTATATAGCTTGATGGCCAACAGCGATACCCCGGATTCGGAAAAATCTCTGGCAGCCCAGGAGATCATCGCCCTGCAGAAACGGATGGAAAATGAAGCTGCAGCGGAAGCGATGATCAAAGCCAAAGGATTTAATGAGGTATTTGTACGTATCTATGATGAAAGTGTGGATGTGATTGTGGATCGGGAAGAAATCACTAAGCAGGAGGCGGCCCAGGTACAGGATATCATTACCAGAGTCACCGGTGCAGAGGCTTCCAAGATCCGTATCAGTCTGCTGAAGGTTTCAGACACACAAAATTCAACAGAAGAGAGTTCCATAGGAAAATAAAGGTTTACTTTTTGCGAAAAAACGTATATAATATAGACAGGAGCACAAACGGGCCGGAAGATGCTTCCGGTCCGTAATTTATAAATTGGAGGTACGAGTGATGGAAGAGGAACGCAAGGTGAGTGTGATTACTGACCAGAAGACCGGCAAGGTGAAAATTGCGGACGAGGTGGTTGCAGTCATTGCCGATCTGGCAATCAGCGATGTGGAGGGTATCTTCTCCTTGGGCGGCCGCAAGGGCAAGCGCAGTTACGGCAAGGGCATTGGTGTGCGCATCGATGGCAGCGATGTATATTGTGATGTGGCTCTGGTTTTGAAGACCGGCTATAAGGTTAAGCAGGTGGCGATTCCCGTTCAGCAGAAGATCAAGGCCAGCGTTGAGAACATGCTGGAACTGAATGTAAAAGAAGTGAATGTTTGCATCGTTGGCGTTCAGAAGAGCGCTGAGGCCGAATAATAAGTTACAGAAGAGAGGTACTTTGATATATGAGCAGAAAGACAGCACGAGAGGATGCATTCCGCATTTTGTTCTCCGCACAGTTTCAGCAGGTGAGTCCGGACTCTTTGATCAGCCGTTATTTTGATAATAAGGAACTGCCGGAAATTAAGGATTTAGAGTTTATCCGTCAGGAAGTCAGCGGAGCTTTGAAGAATCAGGACGATCTGTATAAGCGCATTGAAGGTGCTTTGAAGGATTGGAAGCTGAGCCGTTTGTCCCAGGTGGATCGGGCAATTTTACAAATTGCTGCCTATGAGATGGTCTATGATGAGGACATTCCGGTGAGTGTAAGTATTAACGAAGCGGTGGAACTGGCCAAGCGTTACAGTTCCGATGCGGCTCCGGCGTTTATCAACGGTGTATTGGGCACCATTGCCAAAGAACTTGAGGCATAATGGAGAGGCCGGTATACCGGGTTTCTCAGGTCAATGCATATGTAAAGCGGATGTTGGCTCAGGATGTCACATTATCCAACCTGCGCATGACAGGAGAAATCAGCAATTTTAAGCGGCATTCCTCCGGACATCTGTATTTTGCGCTCAAGGACGAGGGCGGAGCGATCAGTTCAGTGATGTTTGCATCCGATGCATCTACACTGCGCTTTTTGCCCAGGGAAGGAACCAAGGTGATTGCCCAGGGTTCCGTATCCCTTTATGAAAAAACAGGACAGTACCAGTTTTATATTCGGCGTATGGAGCCGGATGGTTTAGGAGCGCTGTATCAGGCTTATGAGGCTCTCAAACAAAAGCTTTCGGCAGAAGGCTTGTTTGATCAGAGCCGTAAGCGGAAGATTTCCGCGTATCCGCAGACGGTGGCTATTGTTACATCCCCCACCGGAGCGGCGGTGCAGGACATGATTCAAATCGCGAGGCGGAGGCATCCAGGCATCCGTCTCATTGTTGTACCTGTACTTGTGCAGGGCGTTCAGGCAGCACCCTCCATTGTGCAGGGGCTGCAGCGGGCAGCGGCCTGTGGTGCAGATACCATTATTGTGGGGCGTGGCGGCGGTTCCAGTGAGGATTTATGGGCCTTTAACGAAGAAATGGTGGCCAGAGCCATTGCAGCGTGTCCTGTACCGGTGATTTCAGCGGTGGGACATGAAACGGATTTTACTATTGCGGATTTTGCGGCAGATATGAGGGCGCCTACGCCCTCGGCAGCGGCGGAACTGGCAGTACCCATGGCCGCCGAAGTTTTAGATGGGCTGCAGAATTTGTATAATCGTCAAAGGACGGCTCTTAGCCGGCGTATTCAGATGGAGCGGCGCATTCTGGAGCAGATTATGGATCGTCCGGTATATAAGCGTCCTGGGGCGATACTGGATAGCCGTCGTCAGGAGCTGGACATGCGTTTTGATAGTCTGCAGGGATTGTCAAAACAGTATTTGCAGGATGTGAAAGGATGTCTTAATGAGTTAAAACTCCGGTTGTCTTATTTGGATCCTGCCCATCCTCTGGGACGGGGTTATGCCTATGTGACCGGGGAGGATGGTTCCATTATGAGTTCAATACAGTCAGCCCGGAAGGGACAGACCGTTCATATACATCTGAGCGATGGTCAGTTGGATGCTCAGGTAGAAAATATTCAGGAGGACAGTCATGGATCAGAATATGACATTTGAGCAGGCGATGGAGCGTCTGAGTCAGATTACCAACAAGATGGAAGATGCCAATATTCCATTGGCAGAACTGAGTTCTTTATATAAAGAAGGTCAGGCCCTGTATAAATATTGTCAGCAGACATTGGATCTGACAGAAAAAGAGCTGATCATGCTGTCGGGAGGTAACGGCTATGAAGCTGAATGAGTATTTGGCCCAGCAGCTGCCATTGTTGGAGGCGGAGCTGGCCAAAACCGTTGCCCATCGAGGCCATTATGAAGCAAAAGTATGGGAAGCCATGGAATACAGCTTGATGGCCGGCGGCAAGCGGATTCGTCCGCTGATGTTGGAGTTGGCGGCGGGAGCTGCAGCCGGAGAGTTGTCAGAGACTGTCATTAAAAAGGTTCGTCCCTTTGCCATGGCCCTGGAGATGATTCATACGTATTCTTTGATTCATGATGACTTGCCGGCCATGGATAATGATGATTATCGCCGGGGGAGACTGACCAACCATAAAGTGTATGGTGAAGCCATTGCCATCCTGGCGGGAGACGGATTGCTGAATCTGGCCTACGAAACCATGCTGCAGGCAGTT
>JAFUJY010000248.1 GCA_017467985.1 Bacillota bacterium | reverse complement strand
TGGTAGCTGAAGAAGAGCAGAAAAAATTTGAGTTCCAGCCGCTTGCTGTGTTTGGAAAAGATTCTTCCATGAAGAAGGCGGATTATATTGTACTATTGATGATTATGGTACTCTACAGCGGGTTCGCGCTTTATGATTTGGGCGATAATAAGGCTCCTGAGACATTTTATTCTCTGGAGACGGATGACGTGCTGACCTTTACCTTCCGACAGGGCAATGTTCCCAACCGGCTTTCTTATTACATTGCACCCTGGCAGGACAGGCATTTTGCTTTCACGGTTGATAACGGTCAGGTGGAGTATGACTGTGGAGAGACGCTATTAGGTAGTGTTTTTACCTGGCAGGAAACAGATCTTCCCATGTCCACTATTGAAGGAATAAGTGCCGGTGCAGACGGTAAGGTGAACAGTGATGTGATTATCACTCTTAGATTCAGGCTAAAGGATATTGACGCGAAGCTGATTGAGTTTGTGTTTATGGATGAAACGGGCAAGGTAATAGTGCCTGAGAATGCCGCAGAATACGCAGCTCTTTTTGATGAACAGGAGCTGCATCCCGAGAGAAGCAGTTTCCGTAACAGCATGATTTTTGATGAAATATATCATGGTCGTACGGCTTATGAGTTTGTAAATGAATTGGATACCTACGAGACTACTCATCCGCCTCTCGGCAAAGTGTTTATTTCTTTGGGAATTGCACTTTTTGGCATGAACCCCTTCGGATGGCGCATAGTGGGAACTGTATTTGGCATTCTGATGCTTCCTGTTCTCTATCTTTTTGCAAAAAGATTGACAGGGAATACTCCGATTTCCGCGGTGGCATGCTTGGCATTTGCTTTTGATTTTATGCATTTTACGCAGTCCAGAATTGCTACGATTGATGTGTATATTACCTTTTTTGTTATTTTGATGTATTATCTGATGTACTGTTATCTGACCACGAATCCGGAGAAGGAGGCCAAGAAGGGATTTTTCTTTTTGGGAGCCTGCGGCGTGGCTATGGGCATGGGTATAGCCAGCAAATGGACGGGTGTGTACGCGGGTATCGGTCTGGCTATACTGTTTTTTGCAGGACTGTATGTGCGGTATCGCAAAAACCGGATTGACCTGCCTCATATTTACAAGACCATTGGTTTTTGTATGATTTTCTTTGTGGTAGTACCGGTGTGCATTTATGTTTTGTCTTATCTGCCCTTCAGGGCATATAATAATCCGGACAGCGGACTGTTGCAGCGAATGTGGGACAATCAGCTCTACATATTTGGCTATCACAGCGATTTGAATGCGACTCATTACTTTGCGACGCCATGGTATGAGTGGCCTTTGATGAAGAGTCCTATCTGGTATTACTCCGGTGAACTGGAAAATGGACTCCGTGAAGGTATCAGTGCCTTCGGCAACCCCCTTGTCTGGTGGGTGGGTATACCGGCAGCTGTATATATGGTATACCGTTTAATTGCCAAAAAGGATACTACGGCAGGTTTTTTGTTGGTAGCGTATATGGCACAGTATCTGCCCTGGGTGTTTGTATCCCGCATTACCTTTATTTACCATTATTTCCCGAGTGTTCCTTTCGTGGTGCTGATGATTGCATACAGCCTGCTACAGATGAAAAATAATATGTCCAAGAAACAGTTTATGACATTGCTGATAAGCTATGGATGTGCTGTGTTTATACTGTTTATTTTGTTCTATCCGGTAATTTCAGGGCAGCCTGTGGACAGTGCTTTTGTAGAAAAGTATCTGAAATGGTTTGATTCCTGGGTACTGATTTCCTAAGGGGCAAGTAAAAATGATTAATTCAGTGGACCAGTTGCTCGGCGAGGCTGTCGGTGCGCCATTGCAGATTTGTGCGGTCGATTTCTTCGCCGTTATCCCAAAAGATGGGGCAGATTCCGTAGCTTCGGCAGTAGTCGGCAACTGATGTCAGGTAGAGGGTGCGGCTGTCAGGGTCTTTGTCCTTGATAATGCACCCGAATTCGCCCATGATAACAGGGATGTCTGCGTCCAGGAAGGTGGTTTTCAGTTTCTCGAACTGGCCTTCCATGTAGGCAAAGTCTTCTTCTGTGCCCCAGGTGGAGCGGTATCCCCAGCTTGTGCCGGCTTCGGCAATGGCGAAGTCGGAGGGAGAGTAGTAGTGGACGGATAAGATGACTTTTTCATCGTCGGGAAGTACGATGCCTTCGCAGGTGCGGTCGATGTCGGTTCAGTAGCCGGCCAGTATCAGATAGCGCTCACTATTGTTTTGGCCGGAGTTTCGAATTAGTTCTGTAAATTCATTGTTCATACAATTCATAAGTTCGCAGCCCTGTTCGGTGCCTAAATCATCAAATCCGATTTCATTCATGGATTCAAAAATCAGCTTTTCTGAATATTCACCAAACCGGTCTGCAATCTGTGACCAGATGGCCAGGTATTTTTCCATCATGTTGTCATAATCGGTAGAAGCTGTTGTGATCCAGCCGCTTTCATGGTGCATGTTAAGAATGATATACATGTCCTCTTCTACGCACCAGTCCACAATTTCCTGAACGCGGTTCAGCCAGTCCTCACGGATAATATAGTCCGGTGCAGGACCGACATGATTGGTCCAGGTGACAGGGATGCGGATGGTATCGAAGCCCTCAGATTTAATAAAGTGAATCAGTTCCTGTTTTACTTTCGGATTTCCCCAGGCAGTTTCGTAAGCCAGATCGCCAATGATCCAGCTGCAGTCAACCGGATCAAGGGAATTGCCCAGATTCCATCCAATTCCCATGGAAGAAACAAAATCCTGGGCATTATCATATTTCTGCACGTTCTCCTCCTGTTCGGATACGTCTTCGGATGCTGCCTCTGATGTCATTTCAGCTGCCGATTCGGCAGCTGAAAACGTGTTGGATGCCAAAACAGGCAGCTTTGACGTACCAGCACACGCGCAAATGAGCATGACAGAAGCAGCAATCAGAAAGTTCTTGTTTTTCATCGCTTATTCCTCCACGATTGTTTCAATTCGGTATACATTAACTTTATCGTCGTAATATGCCTTTGTTCCCTTAATGTAGGTTACAATTGCGTTTACTTCCATGACAAACTGTCTGTTTTCCGGCACCACATAGGGTTCTCCGTCCATCAGGTTCTCTGTCTTGTCCACAAGCAGGTGAGTAATTCCGGCTTCGGCAATGACAGTTCGTCCGGATTCGGGTCATCTGCATAAAGTGCAAGTACACATTTTGCAAGCTTGTTCATAATATCCGGAGTAGGGTTTTTAAGAATAATATCTTCGGTAAAATCCTTCGGAAGATTCATTGATTCGTTCAAAAGT
>JAFUJY010000247.1 GCA_017467985.1 Bacillota bacterium | reverse complement strand
TCGTCTTCAGTATACCAAAAACTGCCAAACACCTTCGTATCTGCATACACCTTCATATCCTGAGTGATCATCAGTGTCTCACTTTGCACATCTGCTGCAAAGTTCATAAGATCCTGTTTCTCGGGTATTTCTTCATAGAATTTCAAATAGATCTCATTCGTATTAGCAATACCATGAGGATGATTTGCAATTCCTCCATAAGAATATGTATGGTGTACTGTATCATAAGCCCGAAAATCCATAGCCTCGGCGTAACGGCTCCATAACCACACTGTCAGACCCGACTCCTTCACTTCCAATGCCATAGGAGACTTCTGCCAGAAATCCTTGACCGATACACCCAGAGCACCTGCATCATCGCTTAATAGCATGGTTCCTTGACTGCGATTGCCCTCTTGTACTACCGTATCATTTTTTATAATAGTATAATAATCGCAGGACTCTTGGGACAAGTATGCCTGTGCGCCCTCAGCCTCAACCACGTTATCTTCAGTTACATAGCTGACTGTTCTCTTACCTGCACTTTCACGATACAGCTCCACTGCGATGCCCTTCAAAAAATCCACCTTTTCATCCCCATCATAAATAAAAGTATGGATCAGTTTCACTTCATCGCTGTCTGCAAAGAAGTAAAAACGCAGCGAAAACGGAAATACTCGGCGTTCCCCGCCCACTTCCTGATGCACACCGTCTACTTTTACAACCACACGTACAGGCCCTGCCTCTTCCAGGGTTACCTTTTCTGTTACACCTTCAAAACGACGGATGATCTCCCGATCATAGTCCTCTCCGCTCTCCCGATTTTCAATCAGTGAAACCAGCTTACCGCTAATGGGTGCGCTGCCCTTGCGGGTAAGGCCACGGACCAGCAGGCCGCCTTTTTCAATACAGGCGCTGATCAGAGCACCTTGAACACATACGCCCTGCTCCGTTTCTACTGCAGTGATCGGACCAAGGGATGCAGGCCCCTCACCCGGTACGATGGTATAACTCTGTGTCGCATTTGCCACGGCACTGTGGGCGGTCCACTTGACCGAACCATCCGGCCAAAAACCAATGGGCTTCACCTGAGACGGGATCGCTTGACCGTCTTCACCAACCATCGCCAGCGCCGTATTGCGACTCATCGTTCCTCGCGCCCACGGCACGCCAAATGTCACAGGAAGAACCTTTTGACTTCTCTCTTTGATCCATCTCATCTTTATTTCAGCCATTATCGTGCCCCCCTTATTGATTGAGCTTTGCCGCAAAATCCACAATGGGCTGCTTTCCGGGCATTTCTGCAAAAAGTTTTAGGTACACCTTATTCTCATTAGAATAATTTTTCTTTTGAGCATAACGACTTACAAGCCACAAAGTCACCACCGCCTCATCGGTGGTCATCCCCTTCACTTCCAGGGTCATAGGAGACTTTTGCCAGCAATCCTTAACACCTGCGGCAATAATACCTGCTTCACTGCCCACAAACATGGTTCCCTGACTGCGTGTACCCTGAACCGCTGTAATATAGGCACAACCAGGCTTCGCACACTTGGTGATCACGTAATTCTCGCCGGAATTCTGGGTCAGACGGAAGTTGGTAAAGGATGCATTGTCCTCTACGATCTCAGCAAAATCAGCAAATTCTTCCATGTCGATGGTCACGAACTGTCCATCCAACTGCTGACGTTCATACATCAGTACCCGTTCATCCACACCGCCGTTATTCTTCTTGGGATTCTTTTTACCCCAAATGCCGCTGCCTACATACATGGGCTGTACACCTTCGTAGAACATACCGGTCTCGCATACAAAACCCACATGACGATTATGAAGGGATCCTGCAACAGCCATAGTCAATTCCACGGCAATCCCCCGCAGCGTCTCGCCATCTGCTCCTGCGGCATATTCAAAATAATGCTTCATCACGATCTCGTCACTGTCTGCACTAAAGCACAAATAGATCACATAAGGAACCACGGTTGCTCCCGTCTTTAGGACTTTGTGTGTTCCTTCCACTTTGATTACAGCCCGCTTACCATCGGCCTGCTCCACCGTTACCTTCTCGGTTACACCGGTAAACTTGTAATTCTCGTAGGTCTCAACACCAGCTTCCTTTTTCTCCTGCTGAATATAACCTACCAAACTGCCGCTCAGCGGACCCTGACCGGTCTGCTTACGCACCAGAGTGTTGAACAACTTATCTGAACCAGCTTCAATGCGGCACATGAGCAGATCATTCTCCACACTGACAACACCACAGTTTTCCTGCAGCACAATTAAGTTCCCACTATTATTTGTATCTATACTCATACTTTTTACCTCGCTTTCACCAGAATTGTTCTAACACCAATTATTTCTCACCGCGCTGTTCCGCAAAGTGTGATACTTCCATATAACTCATACTCCACTGAGCAGATGTATTGGTGGTCATATTCACCACTTCCCGCAGGGGATAAGGAGAATCAATGGCAGGAACGTCCAAACGAATCATATTACCTTCATCATCAATGGCCATATTCACCACGGAGGTATCTGCAAACTTCGGATCCTTAGGTGCCAGACTCTCCCAGCCGGTCTCCATATAACGATCACTGTCAAAATAGTAACCCGCATAGGCGGTCATACGTCCACAGTTATTGGTCCAGCAAGCATCATTGGTTTCATTAAAAAGTCCGTGGGACTTTACATTTCGTTCCTCCGGCGTCATTCCATAATATTCACCAAAATCCGCCACCATTTCGTTGAACTTTTCATCCTCCAACCATTCACACAGTTCGAACCAAACTTCTGCTCCACCAAACATCACCACCATATGCTGCTGGTAGTTACCGTCACCCTGATGGGTATGTCCAAGATACTTAGGATCTCCCATATAATACATCTTTCCGGTCTCCGGCTCATAATGGAAGGTGGAACCGGAAGACAATCCCAGGGGAGCCTGCTTGATGGATTCAATACTATCCAGCAGTTTTTTCCTGTACTTAGGATCTTCCGTACGCTCCCAACGAGTCATCCAGTTACTCAGGAACGCGGTCCAGTCCGGGCCGGTTCTGCAGTGAGAATATCCGGGATGGGGATCAAAATAAATGTCCATAGGATCTTTGATCAACGTGGTAAAATCCGAATCCTTCACCTCGTCCATCACATCGCCGATACGCTCATCCGCTGTCAGGAAATACAGATACCGAAAATGACCGGCCATGGAGATTCGAACTTCCTTCGAACTACAGCCCCAATGCCGCACATTATGTCTGGAGCCCAGTGATGCAAACTTGCCTGTATGGTAAATATCTACTTCACTGCAATGACGGCTCATGGCCCGAGAATAACGATAAATATCATAATCACCGGTACGCAGGAAGACCAACCAGTTTGCATAACTGGGGCAAAACTCCGTATTCGTCCATGCAAAACCACCCACATCATATCGCCAGATGTGACGAGTAGGATCATAGGTATGCATAATATCGCCGTAATCCCAGAAACCATACCATTTACGTTGGTCGATCTCCTTTGCATAGAATCTCTGAATGCTGCCGATCGCCTTTTCATATTGAGGATTCTTATATTTGTCATCCTTCGTATACCAGAAACCACCAAAGGCCTTGGTCTCTCCGTATACATCCATGCTTTCAGCAATCATCAGTGTCTCGCTCTGTACGTCCGCTGCAAAGTCCATCACATCCTGCTGAGCCGGCATTGCATCATACAACTTCAGATAGATCTCATTGGTATTGGCAATGCCCTGGGGATGATTCAAAATGCCACCATAGGAATAGATATGAGTTACTGTATCATAGGCTCTGAAATCCATGGCCTCGGTGTAACGGCTCCACAACCATACCGTCAGGACTGCCTCCTGCACTTCCAGGGCCATGGGTGACTTCTGCCAGAAATCTTTTACAGATGCTGCCAGGGCCCCTTGCTCATTTCCAACGAAGAATGTACCCTGTGAACGATTTCCTTCCTTTAATATATGATCACCTTCCATGATCGCATAATGATCACAGAAGTCCTGGGACAAACACAAGTTATTTCCTTTTGCACGGAACACATCATCCTCAATGACATAACCGGTCTCCCAGCTATCCTGCTCTGCAGTCTTCTCCGGATACAACTCCAGCGCAATTCCCTTCAGGTAGTCCTCTTCTTCCTTGCCGTCATAAATGAACGTATGGACGATCTTGATTTCATTGCTGTCTGCAAAGAAATAAAAACGCAATGTAAAAGGAAATCCTTCACGACCGGTGGTCACATCCTTATGAACTCCGTCCACCTTAACAACCACACGGATCGGGCCTGCTTCTTCCAGAGTCACCTTTTGGGTAACGCCCTCCATACGATAGACTTCGGCCTTTTCATAATCCTCTTCCATGACCCGGTTTTCAATCAGTGTGACTAACTTGCCACTAACGGGAAATGCGTCCTTTTTCACCAGACCACGAACTAACATCTCACCGGTTTCAATGGCACAAGAGATCATGCCACCCTGTACCTGAACACCATTCTCGGTCACAGATGCTGTGATCGCCTCCACCGGAGCCGGTCCTTGACCTGCTTGAATCTTATAATTCTGCGTTGTATCTGCAACCGAGCTAATGGCAGTCCACTTCACTGATCCATCCGGCCAATATCCGATGGTCTTTGCCTGGGCAGGAATCGCTAACCCATCCTCTCCCACCATCATCAATGATATATCCCTTGTCATCGTTCCCTTTGCCCACGGAACACCAAAGGTTACCGGCACGACTTTCTGGTTTCTCTCCTTGATCCATTTCATTCCAACCATCATTCTTGCCTCCTTATATATTCAGCTATTATTGCACAAAACTTTCTGTATCTGTATTATAATTAAATTTTTAATGAAATACAATCTTTTTCCCCAAAAAACCTTCAGAACTTCAGAATAATCCATTTTTTATTTATGAATTGTTTAAAATAAAAAAATTCTCTGATTCGTACAAACCAGAGAATTCTTTTATTAAGTAAAATTACTCAGCAGAGGGAGCGCTTACGGGGCAAGCATCTGCACAAGCACCACACTCGATACATACATCGGGGTTGATCTCGTAACGATCTGCACCTTCGCTAATAGCCTCAACGGGACATTCTGCTGCACAAGCACCACAACTGATGCAAGCTTCACTAATTACATATGCCATAATTCAGCACCTCCTAATTATTCTTGCCGATTACTCTCGGTGGTCTCATTGTATCCTATTTTCACTGATTTTGCAAGTAAAAAATGAAATTATTACAAAACCTTTTTCTGGGACATGTATCTAAGACCAGTATTACTGATTAAATACACCGTCCAGGCCCCTTCTGGCAGGAAAAAATGGCCATTTTCGTCCACTTGGGGGTATTGGAACAGGTCATTGGCATCCATCCGAGGCTGAGAGTATTCTTGCGGCTGACGAATCATCAGCGTCATTTTATGGGGTTCGGACTTTTTCCCGGTGAGCATGTCTGCATACACCGGATATTCCTGCCCTTCATGAACGAAATAATATTTTCCCTTTTCGTCTTGAGCCAGATCACAGTATTCAAATTCCGGAATCATGGCCGGGCACTCCGGCTGGGTATCCACCAGATAACACATGCGTCCCTCCCAAGCCTGCAAGAACTGCTCCTTGCGGTAACGCAGATGACACTCCGGGTCTGAATCTGCTGCAGAATCGCTGACATATACATATTCCTGACCATCTTCCACACCATAGCCCCTCACTGTCAGGATATGTCCCGGCGTGTTGCAGGGCGCTCCCTCCAGATAAGGGAGACCACGCTCTGCCGCCTTTTCCAGGGTCCTGGCATAATGAACACTTACACCCACACTGCGGCCAGCGGCGATCTCCGATTTAATCAGATCATAATCCCCAAATCGTCCATAGGCCCGGTAACCATACATCCCGGCTCCTGCCATCACATAAGTCCAGTTTCCGAAACCTTCGATCAGATCCACTGTGGACAGGGCCATAATCTCCGGCAGCACTTGGTTTCCGCGATCACTGAGCAGTACGCTCACAGTGGTGGGATTGCAAATGCAGTTACCCACTTCCGGATCCCGCACCATCTGGGAGCAGGCCGGAGTATCCAGCACACAGCTTTCCGGCAGAACCGGCAGTTCTTCCTCACGACAGGGAATCGCCGGCAGGATTTTGTTGCGCAGCGTTACCGTGACACGGCGCAGCACCGGGCTGCCCACTCCCTCTTCACGATGGAGCTTCACCCGCACCTGCAGCATGGAAGCGGCTCCCAGCAGCGGCTCCAGAATATCGCAATTCATGCGGATTTGAGGGGCCTCCTTGGGATATCGGCCACTGTTATTGCGGCGAACAATATAAGGACTCCAACATCCCCAACTGCCCCACACACTCCACATTTCCTTTTCCGGCAAGTAGACTCTTGCCTCCAACTCCACCCAGGAGCCCTTAGGGGTTGTTGCATTCCAGCAGCACACCAGATTCTCAAACAAAGGTGCAGGAATCTGTGGCGACTCGTAATATCCTTCTAAAACATCCGACGCCAGCTGGATCCAGCCGGCATCGTTTAATTCAACATTTTGTAATGTACCCTCAACCCAGCCATTGGCTGCGCTAATTTCAAGAAAATTGGTCTTCATTATGCTCCTCCCTGTTCCGGATAACTAGAGTGATCTAGGTTGGCAAACTTGGTGTACTGGCCCAACCATGCCAACTTCACCGTACCGGTGGAACCGTTTCTTTGCTTAGCAATAATCACTTCTGCAATGTTATGATCCTTAGAATCCTTATTATAGTATTCATCACGGTACAGGAACATTACCACGTCTGCATCCTGCTCAATCGCTCCGGATTCACGCAGGTCAGACAACATGGGGCGACGGTCTGAACGGGACTCCAGGGCACGGGATAACTGGGACAATGCCAGAACCGGAGCCTTCATTTCGCGGGCCAAAGCCTTCAGGCCGCGGGAAATCTCAGAAATTTCCTGCTGACGATTATCTCCGTTATTGGAGCCCTTGGAACCGCTCATCAACTGCAGATAGTCGATCATAATAAAGTCCAGTCCCTTCTCCAACTTTAACTTGCGGCACTTAGACCGCAGCTCCGCCAGCGTAATACCTGGAGTATCATCAATATAAATCGGCGCCTCGGACAAAGGTGCCAGGGCACCCAACAGCTTCTCCCAGTCGTCGTTTTCCAGACGACCGCTTCGTACTTTTTCAGAATCCACCAGGGACTCGGCACACAGCAAACGATTGGCCAACTGCTTTTTGGACATTTCCAGACTGAAAATCGCACATACTTTGTGCTCCCGCACCGCCGCATGCTGAATCAAATTCAGCGCAAAAGCAGTCTTACCCATGGAAGGACGGGCTCCCAGCAGCACCAAGTCTGTGGGCTGCAGACCGGTGGTCATCCGGTCCAGATCCACAAAACCGGTGGGAACACCAGTGATCCCCCCCTGATTACCGGCGATTTTTTCAATATCCTCATAAGTCTCCAGCAAAACATCATGAATATGGGAAAAGCCCTGGTTGTTTTGATTGGACAGAATACGGAATACTTCCTGCTCCATCTTCTCGGACAATTCGGACACAGACATATTCATGTCGTAACCATGATTGATCATCGTCTCGCTGGTGGAAATAATCCGGCGATACTGCGCCCGTTCTTTTACAATCTGAGCATAATGCTTCGCATTGACAGAACTGGGAACCGCCGCTGCTATCTGACCCAAATAAGCCAGTCCACCGATATTCTCCAGCAAATCTCCCTGATCCAGTCGGTTCTTCAATGTAATCAGATCGATTGCACTGTTTTCCCGATACAAATCCTGCATTGCCCGAAAAATAATCCGATGGCGTTCATTATAAAAATCTTCGTCGATCAGTAATTCCATGCCGGTGTTGACCGCATCCCGGTCCATCAGCATGGACCCCAGAACTGCCTGCTCCGCTTCTTCGCTGTGAGGGCGTACCCTGGGCGTCATTTTTTCATCGGCCATACTTTTCATCATGGCTTTCGCATCAGCGATAAGCCTCTCCTTCTTCAGAATTACAGCACGCCTACCTGCACATTCACCTTTGCAGTTGCAGCGGGATGCAGTTTGATTTCTACTTCATAAGTACCGGCACTCTTAATACCGTCCTTCAGCTGGATTTTCTTTTTATCCACCTTTACATTCATCTGCTTTTCCAGAGCATCGGCCACATCCTTAGCGGTTACAGAACCAAACAGACGTCCCCCTTCGCCGCCCTTTACATTGATTACAACCTTAGCCTTGGACAGTTCCGCAGCCAGACGCAGTGCTTCCTGCTTCTCCTGCTCCTTACGATTGGCTTCGCTTCCCTTCTTCAGCTTCCACTCGTTAATTACTTCTTTGGTGGCTTCACGACCCAGCTTCTGGGGCATA
>JAFUJY010000246.1 GCA_017467985.1 Bacillota bacterium | reverse complement strand
GAGCATATCGAAGAATATGTTATGGCTCAGTTAAAAGATGGCTGGTTAGGCGTGGTGGAACTGATCTGCGAACCCGGTGCAGAAGGTTTCTATGAAAAGAATTGGTACCTTAAGACCAAGGGCATCGGCATGGAGAAGATGTTTTTGAAAGTGGAGGACGAGTGCTGGTAAGGGCCAATGGATATTATAATCATTAATAGGAAGGGCAAGAGATTCACTCATATCTCTTGCCTTTTTGAATATAATATGATATAATTGAATTACAAACAAATTCAAATGTAGTGCAAAGGAGGGATAATATGGCAAGTTCGTTAGTGCAGGTTAGGGTGGATGATGAATTGAAGAATGCGGCAACTGAGATTTATGAGACCCTTGGTATTGATTTACCAACAGCTGTTCGTATGTTTTTGAAGAGATCTGTTATTGAAAATGGTATTCCTTTTAGCATGACACTACCTGTAGAATCTAATGCTAAGAAGGCGGTTGAAGCTATGAAACGGATAAGTCGTCAGGCGCAGGAGAATGGTATTGCAGATATGTCCTTGAAGGAGATTAATGCGGAGATTGCTGCAGTAAGGGCAGGAAGAGCATAAGAGGTGATTTGTGCATGAAGTACTATGCTGTTATTGATACGAATGTACTTGTTTCGGCTCTTCTTAAGTGGGATTCTTTGCCGGGGAAAATAGTAACTCATGCTCTTGTAGGGAAGATTATTCCGTTAGTAAATTTAGGGCGGAATATCAAGAGGTGTTGCTGAGACCGAAGTTCAAATTTGATTCTGATGCAGTTGGGGCAATCATAGCAGGTTTATTTGAACGTAGTATTTTTGTGGATGCATCACGTATTGAAGAAATGCTTCCGGATCCTAAAGATGCTGTTTTTTATGAAGTTGTAATGGAGACCAAAGATACAATGGATTCGTTTCTTGTTACAGGGAATATCAAGCATTTTCCGAATAAGCCTTTTATAGTTACACCAAGAGAGATGTTGGAGATAATAGAAAAAAACTTGTAATTAGCATATGCTGAGGGCGGCTCAAAACAAGAGGCCGACTCAGCATTTTTTTGTTGAACAATGGTTAAAACTATGCTATAATATGTTCAGAACTATGACTTTCAGGAGGACAGGCCATGAACAGACTGTTAATTCGGAATGGTATATTACTGGACCCCGCCCAGAACATTGAGGGCAAGCGGGATCTTTATATTGAAGAGGGCATTGTGAAGCAAGTGGCTGAGGAGATTACACAGGTTCCGGAAGGGACTGAAGTGATGGATGCTGCCGGCTGCTGGGTAATGCCCGGTTTTATTGACCTGCACGTGCATTTCCGGGATCCGGGATTGACATATAAAGAATGCATTGAAACAGGGTCCAAGTCCGCGGCTGCAGGTGGTGTGACCACAGTGTGCACCATGCCTAACACCAAGCCCATTACGGATAGTGTGGAAATTGTGGAGTATGTCAAGACAGAAGCCGCCAAGGCTCCCTATACCCATGTGCTTCCCATTGCAGCAGTAACCATGGGGCAGAAGGGTACGGATATCGTGGATCTGCCGGCGTTGAAAGAGGCCGGAATCTGCGCTATCAGTGAGGATGGCCGTTCGGTTATGAATGCCAAGGTGATGAAAGAAGCCATGAAGCAGTGTGCACAGCTGGGTATCCCGGTGTTTGATCATTGTGAGGATGAGAACTTAGCAGGTGGATGCATCAATGACGGCGAGGTTTCCAAGAAGTTGGGACTGCCGGGTGTTTCACGGGATGCGGAGAATGCCATGACTGCCAGAGAGATTCTGCTGGCAGAGTCCACCGGTGCACAGCTGCACATTTGTCATGTAAGCACGAAGGAAAGTGCGGAGATTATCCGTGTGGCCAAGGCCCATGGCAGCAAGGTGACTGCCGAAGTAGGCCCTCATCATTTTGCTTTGAGTGATGAGGATATTTTAAGAGAGCCCCATTCCAAGTACAAGATGAACCCGCCTCTGCGTACACCGGAAGATGTGGAGGCTATGAAGCAGGCACTGGCGGATGGTACACTGGATGCCATTGCTACCGACCACGCACCCCACGGCGCTGAGGAAAAGACTGCGGACTTGATGAAGTCCATGAATGGTATCATTGGCATGGAGACTTCCTGGGCCATCTCCAAGAAGGAACTGGTGGATACCGGTGTGCTGACTCCCTTGCAGTTGGTGGAGAAGATGAGTACCAATCCGGCAAAGATTCTTGGCATCAACAAGGGTACGCTGGCAGAAGGGTGCTGTGCAGATATTTGTATTGCAGACCCTAATGAAGAATATGTGGTGGAGGACAAGTTCTACTCCAAAGCCAACAATTGTCCTTTTATCGGTTGGAAGTTAAAGGGACGGATTAAGACAACGATTCTGTCAGGCAGAATTGTATATAAAGACAATATTATTATTTAACCCAGGAGGATTATAAAAATGATTGATCGTTTAATGGAAAAGATTCGCGAGACACAGAACCCCACAGTAGTAGGTCTGGACCCCCGTCTGAACATGATTCCTGATTATATTAAGGAAGAAGCTTATGCCAAGTATGGCAAGACTCCCGCTGGTGCGGCTGAGGCTTTCTGGCAGTTTAACAAGGCGATTATTGATGCAGTATATGATCTGATCCCCGCTGTTAAGCCCCAGGTGGCTATGTACGAGATGTATGGTACTGCCGGTATGGAAGCATACATCAAGACCATCGAGTACGCTCGTTCTAAGGGTCTGGTGATCATCGGCGACATCAAGCGCAGCGATATCGCATCCACCGCTGAAGCCTATGCTGCAGGTCACATTGGCCGTGCTGTTGTAGAAGATGAAGAGTATGAAATCTTCAAAGAAGACTTTGTTACCCTGAATCCTTATCTGGGTGTGGAGTCCATTGAGCCCTATTTTGGTCATATGAAGAAGTATGATAAGGGTATCGTTGTACTGGTTAAGACTTCCAACCCCGGAAGCGGTCAGATTCAGGACCTGCCCGCTGGTCCCGAAGGCAAGCCTCTGTACGAGATCGTTGGTGGTCTGCTGGAAGAGTGGGGCGCTGATTTCCGCGGTAAGTACGGTTATTCTGATGTACTGGCCGTTGTTGGTGCAACCCATCCCGAGCAGGGCAAGCGTCTGAGAGAAGTTCTGCCCCATACTTTCTTCCTGGTACCCGGTTATGGTGCACAGGGTGCTACCGCTGAAGATCTGCGTGGCTGCTTCGATGCCAATGGTGAAGGTGCCATCGTTAACTCCTCCCGTGGTATTATTGCTGCATGGAAGAAGGAAAAGTATGCTGCTCAGGTTGGCGATGATTGGGCACAGGCTTCTCGTCTGGCTGTACTGGAAATGAAGGAAGATCTGAATCGAGTTCTGAAGTAATAGAAGAGAAAGGACGTAATTAACTATGTTCTGTGATTATGTAACCATTCACAGCCAGGAAGAGATGGCTCCCGGTATTTTCCGCATGGTGCTGGATGCACCGGAAGTGGCTCGTGAAGCCAAGCCTGGCCAGTTTGTCAATTTGTATGTGAACGACCCTACCAAGCTCCTGCCTCGTCCCATCAGTATCTGTGAAGCCGATGCAGAAAAGGGTCTGTTGACTTTGATTTATGCCGTTGTGGGTAAGGGTACTGAGGCTTTTGCTCAGTATGCGCCCGGTACCAAGCTGCGTCTGATGGGCGTGCTGGGTAACGGTTTTCCGCTGGAGCGTGCTGCTCAGCCGGAGGTAAAAGAAATTATTCTGGTGGGCGGCGGCTTGGGTATTCCCCCTATGCTGTTCCTGGCCAGAAAACTCCACGAGATGTATCCGGAAAAGGGCATCCGTATGTTCAACGGTTTTCGTTCCACTCCCTGGATCGAAGAAGAGTTCCATCCCTATGGTGAGGTGTTCAATGCCAGTGATGACGGTAAGTCCGGTTTTCAGGGCAATGTTATTGATGCCATGGAATATAAGCTGATTTTCACTGACAAGGATACGAAGGCGCTGCTGTACACCTGTGGCCCCATCCCCATGATGAAGGCGATTCAGAAGTGGCAGACCGGCTATAACATGGAGACTTGGTTCTCTTTGGAAGAGCGTATGGGCTGTGGTTTTGGTGCTTGTGCAGGTTGTCCTGCCAAGCTGCGTATGCCTGATGGCAGCATTAAGAAAGAGGGCGTCTGCAAGATGGGCCCCGTATTCCCGGGAGAGGATGTGATTTTTGAATGAGCAATGTGAATCTGGCAGTTAATTTTGCAGGTGTTGAAATGAAAAATCCGGTGGTCACCGCTTCCGGTACCTTTAATCCCCAGGCTCACAGCAAGTTCTATGATCTGTCCAAGCTGGGCGGCGTAACGCTTAAGGGTGTAGCTGATGTACCGTGGCCGGGTAACCCCACTCCCCGTATTGCTGAGACTTACGGTGGTATGCTCAATTCCGTGGGTCTGCATAATCCCGGTGTGGAAGTGCTGAAGGCAGAGGATCTGCCCTTCATGAAGCAGTTTGATACCAAGGTGATCGTCAATACCGCCGGTCACTCCATTGCGGAGTACTGCCGCGTATCTGAAGCTCTGCAGGATGCAGAGGGTGTAGACCTGGTAGAATTAAATATTTCCTGCCCCAATGTAAAAGAGGGCGGCGTTAATTTCGGAACCAATCCTCAGATGGTAGAAGAAGTGGTTGCAGCGGTGAAGAAGTGCACCAAGCAGCCTTTGATCGTTAAGTTGAGCCCCAATGTAACCAATATTGTGGATATCGCTAAGGCTGCAGAAGCCGGCGGTGCCGATGCACTGAGTTTGATCAACACACTGTTTGGTATGCGTATTGATATTTATCGCCGCAGACCGGTACTGGCCCAGAAGATGGGTGGTTTCTCCGGTCCGGCCATCAAGCCTGTGGCAGTGCGTATGGTTTATCAGGTACATAAGGCTGTGAACCTGCCTCTGCTGGGTATGGGCGGTATTATGACCGGTGAGGATGCCATTGAGTTCATCATGGCAGGCGCAACGATTGTTGCTACCGGTACTGCCAATCTGGTGGATCCCACTGCTCCGGTGCGTATCGTTGGTGAAATGGAAGCGGTTCTGGAAAAGATGGGCGTTAAGGACATTAACGAAATTCGTGGAGTGATTGACTGATGAGAATATTTGATTTACCGTTAGAAGATAATCTGGAAGAGGGTAAGCCCCATCTGGTGGCTTATTTGCAGGAAAAAATGCCGGCGGATCCGGAAGATTACCGTCTGCCTGCGGTAGTAGTTTATCCCGGCGGTGGTTATATGCATCTGTCTCCCAGGGAGGCGGAGCCCGTTGCCATGGAGTTTGCCTCTAAGGGATATCAGGTATTTGTGCTGTATTACAGCCTGCATCCCAGACGGTTCCCGGCACCCTTGCTGGATGGTGCTAAGGCGCTGAATCTGATTCGTGAGCATGCCCAGGAATGGAGTGTGGATCCGGACAAGATTGCTGTTTGTGGTTTTTCTGCCGGTGGTCATGCAGCAGCTCTGATCAGCTGCTTGTGGAATGATCCGGTAATTGCTGAGGCTGGATTGTCCAATGAACTGGCAAAGCCCAATGCATCCATCCTGTGCTATCCTGTTATCACATCCATTCCCGGTAAGTGCCACGAAGGTTCCTTCCAGGCGCTGTTGGGTGAAAATGTGGATGCAAAGCGGGGAGAGATGGCGCTGGAGACTCGTGTCAGTGAGTTGAACCCGCCCACATTCCTGTGGCATACCGCTGCAGATCAGGCGGTTCCGGTAATCAGCAGTCTGCTGATGGCCCAGGCCTTGTCTGAGCACAAGGTTCCCTTTGAACTGCATGTTTTCCCCAAGGGACATCACGGTTTGTCTCTGGCCAATCGTCGGACCTCCGGTGGTAACCCGGACGGCGAGATTCCGGAAGTAGCCCAGTGGATCGATCTGTGCTGCGACTGGCTGGCCAGGATGTTTGGCTAAAAATATAAGAAAGGGGTCACGTAATGAATATTTATAAATTACCTTTAGAAGAAGATTTTGGCGAGAATAAGCCCTATCTGGCTGCATATATTCAAGATGAGATGCCGATGGAGCCTGCGGCTATGCCCGCTGTACTGGTATGCCCTGGTGGTGGTTATACTCATTTGTCTCCTCGTGAGGCCGAGCCCATTGCCATGGCCTTTGCCGCCAGAGGTTTCCAGACCTTTGTGCTGTATTACAGCCTGAAGCCTAAGATGTGGCCTCAACCGCTGATGGATGCAGCGAAAGCAATGATGATGATTCGTGAACATGCCAAGGAGTGGCGTGTGGATCCGGATAAGATCGCCATGGGTGGTTTTTCCGCTGGCGGTCACCTGAGTGCAGCCTTGAGTACCTTCTGGAACGATCCGTTGTTAGCAGAAGCTGGGATCGATTGTGAAAAGGCCAAACCCAATGCGGCGATTTTGTGCTATGCAGTGGTACAGGCAGGCGTGGATGCCAATAACCCCGGGACGTTTGCTGCTCGGTTATTGGGAGAAGAACCGGAGAAGAATCCATGGTTAAAGGCGGCTTATATTCCTCAATATGTGGGTGAGCAAAATCCGCCTACGTTCTTGTGGCATACGGCAACAGATCAAACCGTTCCGGTGGCCAATTGTCTGCGGATGACGGAGGCTCTTGCGGCACACAAGGTGCCGGTAGAACTGCATGTATTTCCCCAGGGGCCCCATGGTTTGGCCCTGGCAACGGAGCGTACCTGTAATGGTTACGACAACATGATCGTGCCGGAAGCTGCCCAGTGGGTAGACTTGTGCAGTGATTGGCTGAAGAGAATGTTTAAGTAAAAATTTTAACAAGGATGACTTTGACAGAAGGAACTGCCAGGGTCATCCTTTTTTTAACCGACAATTCTCAACAAAAATTGTTGATTATTTGTGATTTTGGTGCTATACTGTTAAAAGGTATATCTTATCGGAAGGAGCAGTTCTTATGCCGGTATTTAAGTGTAAAATGTGTGGTGCGGTGTTAAATGTAAGCGAAAATGCCTCCACCTATACATGTGAGTATTGTGATTCCATTCAGACGGTTCCGCAGTTGAATGGCGAAAAGAAAATTAATTTATTTACCCGGGCCAATCGTCTGCGGGCGATGTGTGATTTTGACAGTGCAGCTGCAGTGTATCAAAACTTGGTTTCAGAATTTCCCAACGAGGCGGAAGCCTATTGGGGCCTTTGCTTATGCAAATTTGGTATTGAGTATGTAGAGGATCCGCTGACGGGCAAGAGGGTTCCCACCTGTCATCGTACCATGTACGAAAGTATTTTCGATGATCCTGATTTCAAGTCAGCCCTTAGCAAAGCGGATAGACAGTCAAAGGATATTTACGAGGGTGAGGCTTCGGCCATTGATCAGATCCAGCAGCGAATTCTGGATGTGGTCAAGGGGGAAAAGCCCTATGATGTATTCATTTGTTATAAAAAGAGTGATGAAAATAAAAATCGTACACGAGATAGTGTAATAGCCCAGGAGATTTATGAAAATCTGTCGTTAAAAGGAGTGAAAGTCTTTTTCGCAGAGATTACTCTGGAAAACAAGCTGGGTGTGGACTATGAACCTTACATATTTGCTGCCCTGCAGTCTGCCAAAGTCATGTTGGTCGTAGCCACCAGTGAGATCAATGTTAACGGTGTTTGGGTTAAGAATGAGTGGAGTCGTTATGCTCACCTCATGCAGCAGGATAAGTCCAAGACCATGATTCCTTGTTACGAGGGCATGGAGCCGGAGGATCTGCCGGCGGTTATGAAGGGCAAGCAGGCCCAGGATATGTCCAAGATTGGCGCCATGCAGGATCTGGTTCGGGGAGTAATGAAGCTGGTTGGTCCCAGAAGCTCCGGCGGTATTGTACCGGAACGGGAAATGTCCCTGGAAGATGATGGTATGGTGGCAGAGATGAAGCGACATGCCAATGGTGAGGCGCTGCTTAGCAAGATTACTTCTGTTGGACACAATGATCATCGGGAGTCCTGGCCCCAGGGCGCACTGACATCCACAGTGGATCTGCAGAAGCATTCCGTTATTCAGTTCTTTATCAATCTGCGTCGGCCTATTGGTGTGAGTGGTCCGGTGGAAACAGGTTTTATTATTTATGATAGTAATGGTAATGTGATGCTGGATGCCACCGAGATGATGCACATGCAGCCCAATTGGGACCGATTTTCCAGAGGGTGGATCATCAAAGGAGATGATGGTGTTTTCGTACAGCCGGGAGTCTATTGGGCTATATTCTGGTATGGCAATTCCCAGGCCATGCGGTATCGATTCAATGTAATTGATTCAAGATCAAAAGAGCCCATACCGGTGGTCAAAGAACCGGAATATATACCGCCCCAGCCAGAGGTGGTGGTCACACCCCAGGTTCGCAAAGAACCCAAGATTTCCCTGGTGATTCAAAAGCTGGTGATTATCGCCGCATTTATATTGACGGCAGGATATATTTTCAGCAATCCTCAGGTGTTAGAAAATCAGGATGGAGTCCTTTCGGTTTTTTACCTTCTGCTCGGGTCGATTACACATATGATGGCGTTCATTAAGAAGTGCGCAGATATTAAGAATCATTCCAAGTTTAATCGAACGGCGGTCATTGGTATTTTAAGTGCTTGGATAGTGAGCTGTCTTGTATTTGTGATCTTTGGCATGCGGCTAGGGCTTGATACAATAGAAGATATTGTATTGGTTGCGGGTGTGTATTCCGTCATAATATTTTTGGGTAGTTGGATTTCAGGTATTATTGGCGGCAAGATTCTTCGTTGGCTTGTGAAAATATTTACCTGAAAATCTATAATAAATAAGGAGAGATGAAACATGGCTAAGTTTGTAATGAAATGCCCTACCTGTGCGCAGGGCGGTACTGATGTGTATGTAAGTGTGGACGGCGGCTTATTTAACAGTGGTTTGTTTGCAAAGAAGATCGTACAGTGTCCCCATGGTCATGACATTAATGTAAAGACGGACCGTATGGCAGTGAAGACCTGTCCCCATTGTGGAAACAGTGTGGTTTACGATCAGTCCAAGGGCGAGTCCGCTACCTGTCCGGTGTGTCAGACGAAACTGAACACCCTGAGCGACAAGATGGCAACCGTTCAGATCAAGTGTCCCCAGTGTGGATGTGAGCATACCGTAGCCAAGGATGCGGCTGATCTGGAATGTGCAGTCTGCGGATGCAAGGTAGATGTACAGCGGGAGATCGGCAAGAAAAAAATGCGGGAGGCCAATGCAGTTAGCCTGATTCGCTACGAAGGTGATAATAATACCTTTGTATGGAAGCATCCAATCGAGGACTTTAAGCTGGGTTCTCAGCTGATCGTTCATGATTCTCAGGAAGCTCTGTTCTTCTGCGGTGGCGAAGCTCTGGATCTGTTCAAGGGCGGTACATATACACTGACCACCGAGAATATTCCGCTGCTGAGTGCAGTGTATGAGGTTCCTTCCGGTGAGGGCACCTTCCATAGTGAAGTATACTTCATTAACAAGACCGTACATACCGGTATCAAGTGGGGAACCAGTTCCCGTATTAATATGTTTGACCCCGTATCCGGCATGCACATCAATATCGGAGCCTTTGGTCAGTATGCGATGCAGGTTTCCGATTCCAAGAAGCTGATCTTGAAGCTGGTGGGTACCAGCGATGTGTTTGCCCATGATTATGGTAAAGAATCCAAGGGCACCTTCGATTATATCCGCTCTTTGATCGTTTCTAAGGTAAGAACCCATTTTGCCACCGTTATCAAGGATAAGAGCTGGAGTATCCTGGAGATCGACGGATACTTAGAAGAACTGGCACTGGGTATTAAGGATAAGATCAATCCTGAACTGGAAGAGTACGGTTTGAGAATGCCTGAGTTCTTCATTCTGAATATTTCCACACCGGAAGACAGCGATGATCCGAAGGAACGGGAAAACTACAAGAGAATGAAGCAGCAGTTTGCGGACCGCTACTTGAATGTAAGAGAAGAAGAAAACAAAGAAGCCATTGCTTTGGCGGCTCAGAAGCGTCGTCTGGTAGAGGCTGAAACCGAAGCCAAGATCCGTATGATGGAAGCTCAGGTGAAGGCAGAAGGCATCCGTCAGGAAGGTTTTGCAACTGCAGATGTGCAGCGTGCTCAGGGCTTTACCGGTCGGGATATTATGCAGTTTGATGTGCAGAAGGCCTTTGCTGAGAATATTGGCAATATCGGCGGCGGTGGCAGCGGTATTGGTGATCTAATTGGTCTGGGCGCCGGTCTGGGTATGATTGGTAAGGTGAGCCAGCAGGTTGGTAATATGATGGATGGCGTAATGCCTGAGAGTGCACCGGCAGCTCCGGCACCGGCGGCTAACCCTGCAGAGTGGACCTGCAGTTGTGGTGCAGAGCATCAGGTTGGTAAGTTCTGTAATGAGTGTGGTTCTGCGAAGCCGGCTCCGGTGGAGACATGGGATTGTCCCACTTGCGGTAACAAGGGTATCACCGGTAAGTTCTGCGGTGAGTGTGGCACCAAGAAACCCGAACCTCCGGCAGCATGGGATTGTCCCACTTGCGGAAAGAAGGGTATTACCGGTAAGTTCTGTGATGAATGTGGCACCAAGAAGCCCGAAGCTCCTGCCACATGGGATTGCCCCGATTGCGGCAACAAAGGTATTGATGCAAAATTCTGTCCCGAATGCGGACATAAAAGGGAGGAATAATAATGAATTTTAACCTTAACAAAAAAATCAAATCCG
>JAFUJY010000245.1 GCA_017467985.1 Bacillota bacterium | reverse complement strand
GGAATAGGCCAGTACAACTTTCATTTTCTTATCCATAATAAATCTCCTCCAATGTTTTATATAGCCGCCGGATAGCGGGTTGAAGTTTTAATCATCAACTGGGAATAATTATACATCTTTATTCTAAAAAAAGCAAGAGAAATTTTAAAAATATACTTGAAAATTTTTCGCTTATGTTGTAGAATAGGTTCTAATTCGGAATAAAAGTTCCGGATTCATACAGAAATGCATAAATATACAAAAAGAAAGCGTATGAAGGAGAGAGAGTTGGTATGAATTTACAAGGAAGAGATTTTCTCACACTGAAAGATTATACATCAGAAGAGATTACATATTTATTGGAGCTGGCAGCAGATCTGAAAAAGAAAAAGAAAGAGGGTATTCCCCACGATCAGCTGAAGGGCAAGAGTGTGGCTTTGATTTTTGAAAAGAGCAGTACCAGAACCCGCTGTGCCTTTGAGGTGGCAGCTTATGATTTGGGTATGCATAGTACATATTTGGATAATAAGAGTTCTCAGATGGGTAAGAAGGAAAGTATTCCGGATACAGCTCGTGTATTGAGTCGTATATATGATGGTATTGAGTACCGTGGTTTTGGTCAGGACATTGTGGAAAATTTGGCGAAGCATTCCAGTGTGCCGGTGTGGAACGGTCTGACCAATGAGGTTCATCCTACACAGGTATTGGCTGATATGCTTACCATTCAGGAACATCTTGGTGATTTGAAGGGTAAGAAGCTTGTATTTATGGGGGATGCCCGCTATAACATGGCGAATTCTCTGATGATCGGTTGTGCGAAGATGGGAATGCATTTTGTTGCTTGTACTAATAAGGATTATTTCCCCAATAGCGAGTTGGTAGCTTACTGTCAGGCAGAGGCGGCTAAGAGCGGGGGTTCGGTATCCTTGATAGAGGATGCGATGGCCGCTGTTGTGGGTGCGGATATCATCTACACAGACGTATGGGTTTCCATGGGTGAATCGGAGGCTGTATGGGCCGATCGTATCGAAGCATTGTCCCCTTACAAAGTGACCACTCAGATTATGAAAACTGCCGGTCCTCAAGCGATTTTTATGCACTGTCTGCCTGCATTCCACGATATGGGCACCGATATTGGCAGAAGAGTAGAAGAAAAGTTTGGCATGAATGAGTTGGAAGTGGAGGACGCAGTGTTTGAAAGCGCCCAGTCCGTAGTATTTGACGAAGCAGAGAACCGTCTGCATACCATTAAGGCTATAATGGCGGCCACATTAGGATATAAGAGGTAATGATTCATGGAAAAGATTAAAGTTGGTATTATTGGCGCCACCGGTTATGCCGGTGAAGAGATTGTAAGACTGCTGCACAATCATCCCCAGGCGGAGATTGTGACCCTGGCTTCCCGCAGTTATGTGGGCCAGCCCTACAGCAATGTGTATCCCAACCACAAGTCCCTGACGGATATGCTGTGTGCAGAGGAGGACATGGAAGCTCTTTCAAAGGAAGCCGATGTGATTTTCCTGGCACTGCCCCATGGTTTGGCCTCTGAGAAGGTGACCGAAGAGGTGCTAAATAACTGTAAGATCATCGACCTGGGCGCGGATTTTCGTCTGAAGGACGTGAATGTATACGAAAAGTGGTACAAAGTGGAGCATCATGGCAAGAAACTGCTGGAAGAGGCGGTATATGGTCTGTGTGAGTGGAATCGGGAAGATATTAAGAAGTGCCGTCTGTTGGCCAATCCCGGCTGCTATACCACTTGTAGTATTTTGAGTCTGTCTCCCCTGGTGGCTGAGGGCATGATCGATATTTCTTCTATTATTATAGATGCAAAATCCGGCGTGTCTGGTGCGGGCCGCAGCGTGAAGCTGGACAATCATTTTGCAGAAGTGAATGAGTCCATCAAGGCTTACGGTGTGGGTTCCCACCGTCACACCCCCGAGATCGAGGAGCAGCTGGGTTACCGGGCTGGTGAGGAGCTGACGCTGACTTTCACCCCCCATCTGGTGCCCATGCAGAGAGGTATCCTGGCGGTTTGCTACGCAACCCTTAAGGAGAAATACACCTGGGAGGATGTAAACGCAGCCTACCAGAAGTATTATGGTAATGAGCCCTTTGTTCGCCTGATGGCACAGGGGGCATATCCTGAGACCCGTTGGGTGAAGGGATCCAACTTCTGCGATATCGGCTGGAAGGTGGATAGCCGCACCAATCGTATTATCGTGATCGGCGCCATTGATAACTTGGTAAAGGGTGCCGCCGGTCAGGCAGTACAGAATATGAATCTGATGTTTGGTCTGCCGGAGAATACGGGACTGGATCTGATTCCCATGTTCCCGTGATAAATGAGGAGATGTATTATGAAGATGATAAATGGCGGCGTTTGTGCTGCACAGGGTTTTGAAGCTGCCGGCGTAGCAGCCGGTGTAAAAAAGAATGGTAAAAAGGATATGGCTGTGGTTTACAGTACCGTTCCCGCAGTGGGTGCCGGTGTGTTTACCACCAATCTGGTCAAGGCTTTTTGCGTACAGCGTAACCAGCAGTTGGCCAATGCGGGCCATCCTATTCAGGTGTTCGTAGCCAACAGCGGCTGCGCCAACGCCTGTACCGGTGCTGAAGGTAAAAATAATAATCAGCATGAGGCCGAGGTTTTGGCTGGTTTGCTGAATGTTCCCCAGGAGTCTGTGTTGACCGCTGCCACCGGAGTGATCGGTGCTCAGCTGCCCATGGAAGCGATTTTGAATGGTGTGAAAATGCTGGCTGAAGCTAAGAAGGCCGGTGTGGAGGCTGCTCAGAATGCGGCAGAGGCCATTATGACCACCGATACGGTTTCCAAGCAGGTTGCAGTGGAGTTTGTGATGGGCGGCAAGACCGTGCATCTGGGAGGTATGGTGAAGGGATCCGGTATGATTCATCCCAATATGGCCACCATGCTGGCTTTTTTGACCACGGATGCAGCCATTTGTCAGGAACTGCTGCACAAGGCCCTGCTGGAGAGCGTACAGAAGAGCTTTAACATGATCTCCGTGGACGGGGACACTTCCACCAATGATATGGCCATTATCATGGCCAATGGTCTGGCAGGAAATGCTATGGTAACGGAGCAGGATGAGGATTATGCAGCCTTTGTTCAGGCAATTCAGCTGGTTACCAGTACGCTTGCTAAGGAAATGGTAAAGGACGGCGAAGGTGCCAGCAAGTTTATCGAGGTGAAGGTAAATGGTGCCCTTTGTGATGAAGATGCAGTGACTTTATCCAAGTCCGTCATCACATCCAGCCTGGTAAAGACCGCATTCTTCGGCGAAGATGCCAACTGGGGCCGGGTTCTGGCAGCACTGGGATATTCCGGTGCATCCTTTGACCCTGACAATGTAACCATCACTTTTACCAGCAATGCGGGAACCATTTTACTGATGGATCACGGTACGCCCATCGTATTTGACGAGGAGAAGGCGGCTAAGATTTTGGCAGAGCGGGAAGTGACAGTGGATG
>JAFUJY010000244.1 GCA_017467985.1 Bacillota bacterium | reverse complement strand
TATGAAGAATAATTGCATCGGCAATTATTCTTCACTCTTCTCTTCGAATGCTATACTAAACAGCTCAGCAAATGCACCTTTGGGCGGGATTGCGATCCCCCGCTTTTCATCGCCCAGCAACAGTAAAGTATCTCCCGGCTTGATTCCAAATACATTGCGTGCCTGCTTCGGAATCACGATCTGGCCCTTTTCGCCCACCGTAGCCGTCCAGGCATATTTTTCTTTTGGTGCTTTCATGTTGTCGCCTCCTTTAAAATGATCGTTGCCTTCATGCCACTGCTTATAAAGTATGATTTGTATAACTTATCATACTTTATATGCGCAACAGCGTCAACAAAAAAACCTCATGCTGCGGCGGCAGGGCTACAAACAGATCGAGTATCACTGCCACGCAGATCACACCAGCCGATGCCACAGCATTCCCGATAAGGATCGACAGCAGCATGGCAATACTGCCTACAACAAGACATCCCAGATAATAATCCAGGATCAACAAGGCAAGCATGTGACCGGCAGTATATGGGTAGGAAGAAAACGGCACAACCAGCTGCCATGCGGCGTCTATCCCATGAAGTCCGTTAAAGATCACATGGGGAGCTGAACTGCGGCCAGCAGCAAGGTGCCTGCTGCCAGAGAAAAGATCTCGCCTGCCGCAAATTTTATCAGCCAGAGGGACTTTTTTCCTTCTTTTGTACACAGCACCAGGGAATCTGTTCAGAGTGTAACGTCTCCTCATTATCTGTTCAGAGTGTAGCATCTACTCTACTATGTATAACGAATGAATGGCCAAAAATGTGCGAATATTAAAAAAGAAGGATATTATAATCAAAAATAGTATATACCTGTTTATATGAACTCATTCTATGTCCGGTTTAAAATATAAATGCAAAATATAGTTGACAGCATTGCAAAAGCAATATATACTTTACATCGTACAAAGGAGCAGCAATCATGAGAAACCTAAAAATGAAATTCCGCCGCATAGAACTGGAAATGTCGCAAACAGAACTGGCAAAGAAAACCGGCGTCACAAGGCAGACCATAGGCCTGATCGAGGCAGGGGAGTTCAACCCTTCGATCAAGCTGTGCAATAAAATCTGTCGGGCGCTCGGCGTCACATTAAATGATATTTTCTGGGAGGAAAATGAAAATGAATAAGAATAATAATCTGGATGAAATGCAGGAACAGGAACTTCTGAAGATCGAACATAACGGATGCTGGCTGGCATTCTGGGGACTGCTGATTGCCATGATCGTTCAGAGCTTTGCATATGGCAATATGGATTTCAAGACCCTCGCAGGGGAATGGACCATGTTCATGGCGCTTGCCCTGTATCTTGCTTTCGCCTGTGCCAGGAGAGGCATCTGGGATCGGAATCTAGCGATGAACACAAAAACAAATCTTATCACTTCTGCTATAGCAGGAATCGCTATGTGCCTCTTTAATGCATTCATGATATTTAAGAATTACCATAAGCCTGTGGGAACCATTGCCGCGGCCGTAATCGTTGCGCTTATTACATTCGTCGTTTGCTTTGTGGTCCTGTCCATCATGATGAAGGAGACAAAGAAGCGGAAAGCTGCCATAGAGGCAGAACCTGAAGATGCGAATGAAATGTAGAGATTGTTCGCATTTAGGACTCCAAGATCGAGGGAATACGATACCGTTAATCGTATCCCTCGATTTTCATTTTTCAAATAGGATTTACCGCTTACGGATTTTGTCAGCAATCCGGGCAAAGGCCCCGCTTATGTCCTGCGGCAGTTCGTCTGTACTCATTACTGATTTTCTTTAATGAAAATTACGGAAGTAGGAGTCAGCGTTATCATAACGCTCTCCTGATTAAAACGTATATCTTTCCCGACTTTGACCTGACAAATCCTCTGCATCGCCATCTATCACAGTAAGCGGAATAAATCTCCCCGTTTCAAGCTGAAGCGCATAATTCTCATTTATGTCTTCGCCTGACAGAGGGTACTTATTAAATCTGTCAGCAGACCATCTGTATAATTCTTCCTCTGACTGGAGCCAGCCAGCTATGACCCGTGCATCGTCTTTTTTATAGTTTCTCAATACCATTACTTCACCCGCCCTCAATTATTCAAGGCTATTCTCCTGCCGGAATCTCATGATTCAAGCTTTTGTTTCGGTAATTCAGATTTGTCCTGAGTGAATATCCTTGCTGTTCCCAAAAAGCATTTGCTGATTCGTTATCCTTAAAAACAAGCCCGAATACCTTTTGTATGCCTTCCTTCTGTAAAGCTTCCTCAGCCAGGGAAACCAGATGTCCTGCTATACCCATGCGTCTATAATCAGGGTATACACACAGATGGTGTATGATTGCCCTGCGTCCATCATGACCGGTCAGAATAACTCCGATGATCTTGTCATCCTTCACTGCGACGAAGCATGTATCGGGATTCCTCTTTAAATACCGGGCAATTCCTTCCCGGGAATCATCGACCGGATTCAATGCCCTGCGGCTCTGCTCCGTACAGTTCCACAATTCATATATCGCATCGTAATCATCTATAGTTACTTTTCTGACTGAGTAATTCATGCAACGCTCCGGCATCATGCTTTGCTTCATTCGTTAGACGTTAGAGTGCCTCCAACACCCTTTTGATATTATTCTCTTTCGGGATTATCGTATTTATATCCACTTCCGGGTGTTCTGCCACATATGAATTCAGGAATCCCATCAGATTGTCTTTCGATTCCATATAATCCTCAATGATAATCTGGTCACTGCTTGAAGAAAGCCACTTCACTTCCTGATCTGTAAGGTTTCCCGGATAATCACTTCGGTTATAACGCAGCCTTCCAACAGGCAACGCCCTTGTATTTAATGTTGACTGTAAGAATGATGCTATCTTCTTTATTTTTCCATTCCCAGCCACTGTATAAAGGCTGTCTTGTCGCTGCTGTTATATCCGCATTTTTCATAAAAACGAAGAGTCTCCGGCTTTTTTGAACCGGTCAGGAGCATCATTTTGTAGCAGTTTTCCTTTTCAGCTATCTGCATGGCAAACTCCAGACACTCACCAGCATAACCCTTTCCCCGAAACTCTTCATGGGTTAC
>JAFUJY010000243.1 GCA_017467985.1 Bacillota bacterium | reverse complement strand
AATGCCCCCGATTTTAATGGATTTTCAGGGGCATGCCCCTAGATTTTTCCATTTTCCGGGGGCATGCCCCAGTTTTTCGATATTTTTCCGGGGCAAAATGCCCCTGCTTTCCCACGGATTCCTGGGGCAAACCCAAAAGAGTGCCGCCTCAAGGCCAGCACTCCTCAAAATTACAATACTTTAGATAAGAACTCCTTGGTTCTCTCTTCTTTGGGATTGGTGAAGAACTCCTCGGGAGTATTTTCTTCAACAATCTTACCGTCGGCCATGAAGATGACGCGGCTGCCCACTTCACGTGCAAAGCCCATTTCGTGGGTTACAACGGCCATGGTCATACCGGAACGGGCCAGTTCCTTCATAACATCCAGAACTTCGCCGACCATCTCCGGGTCCAGAGCAGATGTGGGCTCGTCGAACAGCATAATGTCGGGATCCATGCACAGTGCACGAACGATGGCAATACGCTGCTTCTGACCACCGGACAGCTGGGACGGATATGCATCCGCACGGTCTGCCAGGCCAACACGGGCCAGCAGCTGCATAGCCTGCTCCTCCGCCTCCTGCTTAGACTTTTTCAAAATCTTGGTGGGAGCCAGAGTCATATTCTGCAAAATGGTCATGTTGGGGAACAGATTAAAGTGCTGGAACACCATGCCCATCTTCTGACGATGTTTGTTGATGTCCGTCTTGGGATTGGTGATATCCACATCATCCACATAAATATGTCCGCCGGTGGGGTTTTCCAGACGGTTCAGGCAGCGCAGCATGGTGGACTTACCGGAGCCGGAAGGTCCGATAATAACAACTACTTCGCCTCGCTTGATCTCCAGAGAAACACCGTCCAACGCCTTGATGGCGCCGCCGTTAAAATACATTTTTACATCTTCTACACGAATCAAAGTATCAGCGCTCACTGCTTCTCAGCCTCCTCTCCAATTTGCCCATCAGCCAGGTGAAGAACAGAACCATTACCAGATAAATGGCTGCCACACCCAGCAGCGGCATAAAGTCTACATAAGATACGCCTCGGATCATATTACCCGCACGGGTCAGGTCGGTCAGACCTACATAACCTGCAACTGCGGTTTCCTTTAACAATACGATAAATTCATTTACCAGGGTGGGCAGGACGGACCTGAACGCCTGGGGCAGAATAATATGTACCATGGTGGGCACATAGCCAAAGCCCAAAGATCGACCGGCTTCAAACTGGCCGCCGTCGATGGACATAATACCGCCTCGGATAATTTCGGCTACATAGGCACCGGAGTTGATACCGAAGGCCATAACACCCGCCAGCAGCTTATTATTGGAGTTGGCCATGATTACAAAGAAAATAATCATGATCTGAACTACAACGGGCGTACCACGAATTACCGTCAGGTACACTTTACTGATGGCGTTGGCAACCCACATAATAATCTTGGTAAAGCCCCAAGGACGGGCCTTAATTTCTTTATCCCAGGAAACTCGTACTAATGCCACGATGACACCCAGCAGCAAACCCACAAGCAGGGACAAAAATGTAAGCAGCAGCGTATTCTGCAAACCCGTAAAAATATTTAAATACCGTTTATCGAAAATAAATGACTTAAAAAAGTCATAGCAGATGTCGTACGCCCACTGCGGCAGGTTCAGCATCCATTCCGGTGCCGAATCCAACCATGCCTGCATGGTCTCGCTGACTAACAGAATCATCTGACGGTCTCCTTTCTGAACAACACAAGGGGCGGATTACACCACCCCTTAGAAAATTGCATTTTAACTAACTACTTGGGCCAAAACTTATTCAGCGCTGATGTACTTGTCGATGATCTTCTGAACCGTACCGTCAGCGATCAGCTCCTGCAGAGCCTTATCAACAGCCTCTGCCAAAGCAGTGTTAGACTTGGGCATTGCGATGGCGTAATCTTCAGTGATATACTCGGTCTCCAGAATCTTCAGACCTTCGTTAGCAGCAACGAATGCCTTAGCGGGCTCGTTATCGATAACAACACAGTCGATCTTGCCACTCTTCAGAGCCATAACAGCGTCAGCACCCTTGTTGTAACGCTCGATGGTACCCAGACCAGCATCCTCGATGTCGCCGGTGGTGTAGATATCACCGGTGGTGGACAGCTGAACACCGATGGTGTGGTTAGCACCTTCAGCAAACAGATCGTCAACGGAAGTGATCTTAGAATCTTCGGTAACGATAACTACCTGAACACCGGTAGCATAGCTGGCGCTGAAGTTAACTTCTTCCAGACGCTCGTCGGTAACGGTCATACCGGCCAGACCTACGTCAGCCTTACCGCCCTTAACTGCGGAAATGATGGAATCGAACTCCATATCCTCGATGCGCAGGGTCAGACCCAGCTTCTTAGCGATTGCTTCAGCAATCTCAGCATCAATACCAACAATGGTCTCACCCTCACGGTACTCGTAAGGCGGGAACTCCGCGTTAGTAGCCATAACCAGAACGCCCTTCTCAACAGTATTCAGACCAGAACCGTTATTGGAACCTTCACCGGCACATGCTGCCATGGTCATAACCAGAACAGCAGCCATCAGAATTGCAAAAAACTTCTTCATTTTGTTCTCTCCTCTATTATGCAAAAATATTCATCGGGTTAACCCATCCCTTTCACCCTAGGAAAAGCTATCCCGTGTTCCCATATAATACAGCATTTCGCTCCTCTTGTCAATGTTTTTCTCAGAAAATTTTATGTATAATTATACATTTTTATCCTTGGGTATTACAAGATTCAGAATAATTGCTGCTAAAAATACCACCGCTACACAGTTCTCTGCAAAGATCGTGCGAATGATGTCAGGGAAGATGGCAAACATGTCCGGAACCTGGGTGAATCCCAGACCCACGCTCAAGGACAGTGCTGCAATTGTAATGTTGCGCTGGGTATAACCGCAGGCGCCAATCATCTGCAGACCGGAAATCACGATATTTCCGAACATCATGATGGTACAACCGCCCAGAACCGCCTCGGGCAGGGTTGCCAGCACTGCACCCACCGCCGGGAAAACGCCGGCGATAATCATAATACCAGCACCCGTGGCAATGGTAAAACGGTTAATAACCTTTGTCATAGCCAACAGACCCACATTCTGGCTGAATGAAGTAATGGGCATACATCCAAACAGCGCCGAAAAGGAACTAACAAAACCATCACATGCCAGACTTCCGGAAATTTCCTCATCCGTTGCCTCTCGACCCAGCACTGTACTGGTCATGGCAGAAGTGTCACCGATGGTCTCTGTTGCCGACACCAAAAAGATCATAATCACGGAGATAATCGCACTCAAATTAAATACCGGCTTGTAGGGCAGAATCTTAGGCAGGGCAATGATACTCACATCCTGCAGTGCAGACAGATCCACCTTATTCATGCACAGCGCTATGATGTAACCTACCACCAGTCCAAACAATACTGCCAGCTGTTTCAAATTTCCCTTGGCAAAAATGTTAAATACAATACAGCTCACCAGCGTGATGGTTCCCAAGATCCAGTTCTGGGCCGAACCAAAATCTGCTGCGCCGCTGCCGCCGGCAAAGGAATTAGCTCCTACACTCAACAGGCTGAAACCAATGGCTGTTACCACGCAGGCTGCCACAATAGGAGAAATAATTTTCCGCCAGTATTTTGCGAAAAATCCCAGCAAGCCTTCCACAATGCCGCCCACAATAACCGCGCCAATGATGGCTTCGTATCCCCATTGGGCACCCACATAGCAGAAAATCGACACAAAAGTAAAGCTGATTCCCATGACGATGGGCAGTTTCGCTCCGATTTTCCACACGGCAAAAAGCTGTACCAGCGTACCGATACCGGCGATAATCATCGCTGTCTGAATCAGGGATGCTGTTTCCTGAGGGGACAGACCACAAGTACTGGTTACAATCATGATCGGCGCAATATTCGCCACAAACATAGCCAAGACATGCTGCAAACCAAAGGGGACGGACTTGCCCAAAGGCACCTTACCATCCAATGTATAAATATTCGCCATCGATGCAGAAGACTTCGCCATTACTGCTCCTCCTGTGCCCGGAAAGTAATTTTTCCGGTTTCTTCGTCCAGGCCCTCAATAATGGCCAGCGACTCCAGATGATATCCCATGTCGCGAATGATCTTGCCGCCCATCTGGAAGCCCTTCTCAATGGCAATACCCAGGCCCTCAACGGTGGCTCCAGCAGACTCTGCAATAGCGATCAGACCCTGCAGGGCGCAGCCATTTGCCAGAAAATCATCAATAATCAGCAGTCGGTCTCCCGCATTCAAAAACTGCTTAGAAACCACCACCTGATTTTTATTCTTATGGGTAAAGGACTCCACCTCTGCCGTATACATGTCGTCGCCGATATTCGCAGACTTGGACTTTTTGGCAAACAGCAGGGGAACGCCAAATTCCCGGGCCACCGGGTACGCGATGGCAATACCGGATGCCTCGATGGTCAGCACCTTTGTAATCTGTTTATCTGCAAAACGACGATGAAACTCACGACCGATTTCATCCAGCAGCGCAACATCCATCTGGTGGTTCAGAAAACTATCCACCTTAACGATGTTACCCGGTTTGAGGACACCGTCTTTCACAATTCTCTCTTCTAAAAAATTCATGGGATCTGCCTCCTAAATTCTTTTCGCTAGTATACCATATTTCGCGAAATTTGTCAGCAGTTTTGTCACAGTTTTGCAAAAACTGTCAGAATCACAAAAGCGCGTGGAAAAACCACGCGCCTTACGGTGAAAATTACTCTTCATTAAAACTATTCAGGATTTCCATGAACTCTTCGCCGGTAATCGTTTCATTACTATATAGATGCTGGGCCAGAGAATTCAGCTCTTTCATGTGGCTGCGCAGTAGTCCCTCTGCCTTAGCATACTGTTTTTTCACCAGTGCCACCACCTGTCGGTCAATCTCTGTAGCCGTATCCGGCGAACACGCCAGGGACGCATCACCACCCAAGTATTGATTGCTCACCGTCTCCAGGGCCACCATTCCAAAGTCCTCGCTCATACCAAACCGGGTAATCATGGCTCGTGCCAGTTTCGTGGCCTGCTCGATGTCGTTGGAGGCACCCGTGGTCACAGAATGGAAGATCAAATCCTCCGCTGCCCGTCCTCCGGTATAAGTGGCAATCTTATTTTCGATTTCTTCTTTGGTCATCAGGTTATGTTCTTCCTGATCCACCTGCATGGTATATCCCAACGCACCGGATGTTCGGGGAATAATGGTGATTTTGGTTACCGGTGCACTATTGGTCTGCAGCGCCGCCACCAAGGCATGACCAATCTCATGATAAGAAACGATCATCTTTTCATGATCAGACAAGATTTTATTTTTCTTCTGGTAACCGGCAATAACCACTTCCACGCTCTCTTCCAAATCGGCCTGGGTAACAATGCTT
>JAFUJY010000242.1 GCA_017467985.1 Bacillota bacterium | reverse complement strand
TTCCAGGCGCAGCTCCCGGGGCAGAGTCATCTGACCAAACCAATCCATGACTTCGGGGACGGACTTGGAGGTGGCCCAATTCTGCATCCAGCCGATCATCAAATGGCGTCCGTCGGAAGTGCGGAGGGTCTGGGGAGCGTAAAAGTCAATACCCAGGTCCAGGGGGAGGACATGGGTCCAGTTCAGTTGGTGGTCTACATATGCACCGGTCAGGGCCACAACGCCTCGAGATGTGGAGAAAAGGTCGCACTCCATCACACTGAGCAGGAGCATGGGATGTTCATTTAATTGGAAGAAATCCGTGAATTCCCACATGCCGTTAAGCTGATCTCGGCCGGAGGCAAATTGAGAGCAAAACTCCCAATGCAGGGCGTCACTGCTGCGGTAAAGCAGGGCTTCGCCGTTACCGTCGGCGGCCCGATGGACGGCAACCATATAAAACCAGCCATCCTCCTGCCAGATTTTAGGATCCCGGAAGTCCTTATCCTGTATATCGATCACTGGATTGTCAGCATATTTTTCATAGGACAGGCCGTCGCCAAAGGCCATGCATTGGGCTTGATAGCCATCCTTTACGCCGGTATACATGAGCAGATGCCGACCATCCTCCAAGGACAAAGCGGTACCGGAGAAGCAGCCGTCCTTATCGTAGGGCTGATCGGGATACAGGGCAATGGGCATACGCTCCCAGTGAACCAGGTCGGAACTGACCACGTGTCCCCAGTGCATAGGTCCCCATTGGGTGGAAAAAGGATGGTATTGATAGAATAAATGATATTGATTGTTGAAATAACTAAAGCCGTTGGGGTCGTTGATCCAGCCTTGACCACCGGTAACGTGAAATGCAGGTTGTTCGTAGGACATGGCCCAGCTCCTTTCTGGTTTGCGAATTCTTTAATCATATTTTAGTATAAAATATGGGGGGTCGCAAGGTTTTTAAACTTATATTTTTTCAGAAAGTAATTGACAATATATCAATTGTATGATACAATTACTCAGATAATCTATGGCTTGCATTTAGCGAGGCAATATTTATAGAAAGGAGCATTACAATGGCTATCAGTACTAAGATCAATGTTGTATTTGTTCCTGTGAATATTGCTTTTGTAAATGACATGCAGGATTTTGTTTCTGATTTATCCGCGTATGATTTGTTTCATTGTGCGATATTGCCTGGTTTTTTGTGATATGCGTGTGCATTTTACAGAACCGGGTTTTTTTATAAAGGAGGAATATAAGCAATGGCTAAAAGAACAGATATTAAAAAGATTTTGATCATCGGCTCCGGCCCCATTGTCATTGGTCAGGCTGCAGAATTTGACTATGCTGGTACTCAGGCATGTCTTGCTCTGAGAGAAGAGGGCTACGAGGTTGTTCTGTGCAACTCTAACCCGGCAACGATCATGACAGATACGATTATTGCAGATAAGGTTTATATGGAGCCATTGACTCTGGAGTATGTTGCGAAGATTATTCGCTTCGAGCGTCCGGATGCAATTATTCCCGGTATTGGTGGACAGACAGGCCTGAATCTGGCAATGCAGTTAGAGAAGAAGGGCATTCTGAAAGAGTGTAATGTGGAACTTCTGGGTACTTCCAGTGCTTCTATTGAGCGTGCAGAAGACCGTGAGATGTTCAAAGAGCTGTGTGAATCCATTGGTGAGCCTGTTATTCCTTCCGAAATCACCTATTCTCTGGATGAGGCGAAGGAAGCAGCAAAGCGTATTGGTTATCCCGTTGTTCTGCGTCCTGCATTTACTCTGGGTGGTACCGGCGGCGGCTTCGCATATGATGAAGAAGAATTGATCGAAGTGGGTGTGAATGCATTTAACCTGTCTCCTGTTCATCAGGTTCTGGTTGAAAAGTCTGTTAAGGGCTACAAGGAAATTGAATTTGAGGTTATGCGCGATTCCAATGACCATGCCATTACCATCTGTGGTATGGAAAATATTGACCCTGTTGGTGTTCATACCGGTGACTCCTGTGTAGTTGCCCCCATTTTGACCTTGAGTAAGGAAGATGAGAAGATGCTGAATGACTCTGCCATCAAGCTCATCAAGGAGTTAAAGATCGAAGGCGGCTGTAATGTACAGTTTGCGCTGAATCCTCATACTTCTGAGTATTTCCTGATTGAGGTGAATCCCCGAGTTTCCAGATCTTCTGCGCTGGCATCCAAGGCTTCCGGTTATCCCATTGCCCGTGTTACTGCTAAGATTGCAGTGGGCATGGCTCTGGAAGATATCCACATCGCCAATACCAATGCAGCATTTGAGCCTAAGCTGGGCTATGTGATTGCAAAGCTGCCCCGTTTCCCCTTCGATAAGTTTACTTCTGCCACCAACAAGCTGGGTACACAGATGAAGGCGACCGGTGAGGTTATGGGTATCGGTTCCAATTTGGAAGAGGCTCTGTTGAAGGGTATTCGTTCTCTGGAAATCGGTGCAAACCATATGTATCTGTCCAAGTTTGACCATATGAGTGTGGATGAGCTGCTGGAGTATATTTCTGAGTTCCGTTCGGACAATCTCTTTGCCATTGCAGAGCTGATTTATCATGGTGTATCTCTGGAAAAGATCCACGAGATTACAATGATTACTCCTTACTTCCTGGAGACCATCAAAAACATTATCGATATGGAAGAAGAGCTTCGCGTACGCAAGGATGAAGAAATCCTGACTGTAGCTAAGAAGATGGGCTTCAGTGATAAGTACATCGCTCGTTTGTG
>JAFUJY010000241.1 GCA_017467985.1 Bacillota bacterium | reverse complement strand
GAGCCCTGTGCGGTCTTCAGGATAGCAGCCAGCAGGAAGGGGAAGAAGATGCCCAGGTTTGCCAGGAAACCGGCATTCTGTGTGATGAAGCTGACCATATCAGTGGAGGAAATAACTTTACCCAGCACGCCGCCGGCTGCTGTGACGAACAGGATGGGTCCAACGGTCTTCAGAGTGTCATTGGTAATATTATAGAAGCAATCCATCTTTTTTGCAATAGCCAGCTGGATAACGGCGAAAACTGTACCAACTGCCAGAGCGATAATGGGAGTGCCAAAGAAGTTCAGTACATCCAGCAGTGTGCCGGTGATGCCGACCTGCTTACCAATGGTGCCAAGAGCCATCAGAATCACGGGGACGATGATGGGAGCAAGAGCATTCAGGCCGCCTGGTAGCTTGCCGTACTCAGCAACCAGCTCTTCGTAGGTCTTGGTAACCTCGTCTGCCTGTGCTACATCATCTGCGCTCTTTACCTTCTTGCCGATGAACTTAGCATAAACAAGGCCTGCGATCAGGGGGAAGATGGAGCACAGCACGCCCATGCCGATCACCAGCAGCAGATTGCTGCCGATGCCCAGAGTGTTAGCTGCAGCAATTGGCCCGGGGGTGGGAGGAATAAATACGTGAGATATGTACAAACCTGCAGAAAGAGCAACTGTCATAGCAACGCTGGAAGTGCCGGTGCGCTTTGCCATTGCCTTACGGATAGGATCAAGAATAACAAAGCCACTGTCGCAGAACACGGGTATGGATACGACCCAGCCCATAAGCTCGATCGCAAGCTCAGGATTCTTTTTGCCCACAAGCTTGACGACCATGTCTGCCAGCTTCAGTGCTGCACCGGTCTGCTCCAGAATGGAGCCGATCAAAGCGCCAAGGATGATAACGATACCGATGGAACTGAATGTGCCTGAGAAGCCCGCACCGATAACGTTAGCAATGCCGGAGCGGCCGTCCTTATCCACAAGGGGGATGCCGGCTACAAGACCAAGGATCAGTGAGATGGCCATGATCGCCAGGAAGGGATGCACTTTGAACTTGGAGATCGCCACGATCATCAGGGCGACAGCAACAACAAAGGCAATAATGAGGGGTAAACCTGTCATATGAATATCCTCCTTTTATAAATTGGGCGAAGTCCACAAAGGAAGTGGCTGCCCATGGGTATATTTTAGCAAATATGCCCACAAAATGCAACAAAAATTTGCAAATCTATCTATTGCAAATAGCACAAAGATGGTTTGCAAAATTCATTAATTTTGCCCAGTTATCCCTTTGCAGCTCTCCCTTCAAAGTTTATTGTGCCTTTGCTTTAAAATACCTGATATATTGGTGATTGCTTTTTTACATTATCTGATATAAAATCTTGTTAGAAGATATTTCACAGTGAAGGAGATTTATTTATGAAGATCTATTCTGTTTATGATCCTGCTTTTAAGCCCTATGGCCGTGTTGTTGAGGGCATGGAGGATGTTATCGCCCAGATCCTGCCGGTGCTTGCTGAATCCCCCCTGCCTGATGGCGTTGGTTATGTACCGGAGTATGCGCCCTTGCAGGAGCTGCCTGCAGCAGAGGCTGTGTCATTACACCTTTATGGCGGTATGCCTGTGCAGCTTGGCTGGTGCAATGGCCACAATACAAAACTGAACTGCCTGGAATACCACCGGGACAGTGAGTTTAACCTGGGTACGGAGGATTTTGTACTCCTTTTTGCAAAGCAATCCGAGATCCAAGACGGTGTACTGGACACTTCCAAAGTTAAGGCATTTTGGGTGCCTGCGGGCATTATGGTGGAATGCTATGCCACTACGCTCCATTATGCGCCCTGTCATGCTGACGGCGCAAAGGGCTTCAAGGTTCTGATTGCCCTGCCGAAGGGTACGAACACAGCCAAACCTGATATCCATGTAAAATGCTGGGAGGACAGGCTGATGACCGCCCGCAATAAGTGGCTGCTGGCACACCCGGAAACCAGTGAAGCGAAGAACGGCGCTTATGTGGGCTTGACCGGTGAGAATATTGATATTGCCGGCGATCTGTAAACCATTGAAAGTTCGTAAAACCCAGCGGCTTTTGCCGATGGGTTTTACTTATTCTGCATAATCAAAGTCGGTGATCAGTTGGTTGGTCGATCTGCTGTAGAGCTTACCGTCTACGGAATAATAGTGCCTGTTTTCTTCAGCGCAGGTGATGTATACCACTGGATGATAGTATGTTATAGATTCATCTTCATTTATGTGGGGATAATACATTCCCGAGAGTACAAAAGATAGATCTCGGATGTTCTTTCCAATATAGAGCCTGAAGGGGAGGTGAATGACTTCATGATCTTCAAAATCACTTTCATCTCCGATATAGACTGCATCATATTCACTATTTTTAGGGGCATTAATGTATATGGAACCAATGTCAACATAAAACGGTGAAGGTGGTCCTTGGATATGTGTTGTTCCGCCTAATGCAACGACGGGAAATCCATTGTAGGTATCGGGAATGACAATCTCCAGATTTGGCGTGTATTCTTCACATAAATAGCGCCCTGCAATGCAGGTTTGCTGGCCTCTGCTGATATGAATCATAAGGCCATCAACCTGCACAGAGTCAAAATGATAAAATGACATAAGGATATAAGGGAAGAGCAAAATCAAGACTAATATGCACACTATCACACAAGCAGCGATACATAATTTCCGCTTCATAAAAACACCTCCTCATAAATAATTATATCATAGGAATAAGTTCATATCAAGGAGTGATATCATGCACGCAAGCAGCAGGGATTCGTTTGCATTTTCACTGGTGGCGTAAATTAAGGTTTCGCTGTGTCCAGCTGCAGTGGGCAATGCTCATCCGTATTGCATTTGATCTTTAGAATCCTAACTTAGCCAAGTAAAAAGCCGCCCTTGTGGGCGGCGCCCACATAATGGATATGGCCTTCTGTCCGCATCCGTACCGGATGTGTTCATAAGGCCATGGATTCTCCCACGGGCTAACCAAATGTCCACCGGACACTTGGTTACATCGCCTTTGGCGATGCCGCCCTTTCGAATCCCAGCTTAGCCAAATAAAAAGCCGCCCTTGTGGGCGGCTTTTTATTTGGCGGAGACGGTGGGATTCGAACCCACGTGCGGTTGCCCGCAAACTGATTTCGAGTCAGCCCCGTTATGACCACTTCGATACGTCTCCAAATGACTGGCTTATTATATCAGCAGCATGCCGAAAAATCAACCCAAAGGCGCAAATATGCACGCAAATAATTAAAAGGCACCAACTGGGTTGGTGCCTTTTAAAATATCATTTGTATTCAACAGCCAATTCATCGATGGTTTTGCCATCCTCGGAAACCCAGGTGTCGGTGTTGAAGGAGTTGGCAGAGCCAAAGCCACTGTAGTTATTCGGTGTGGCAGTACCCTTGGTCAAAGGCACGAGGTCTGTCCACTGCGCAGCACCGGGGAGCTTTGTAAATACAACGGCGTAAACCACGACGGATCTGGAACCGGAACTTAGGTTCTCAGAGGTGATATACAAGGTCATTTCCACGCCATTAACCGTGT